>JBIJAD010000004.1:0-29947 GCA_044345955.1 Lysobacteraceae bacterium | reverse complement strand
CGGGTTCTCCAGTTCGGGATTGAGCTTCGACAACTCCAACCCTACACGGGGGACCCGGATGGCTGCGCCCCCGGCATTCATGCCAGACTGCGCAGCCGACTGTCGGAAAAATACGAGATCACTTCATGACCCTTTAACATCGCTTTCTTCGAATAGATTTTTGCCTCACCCCACCGCCCCCAGCCACGCCCGCAGCGACGCCGGTTTCACCGGCTTCGTAAGCACCGCGCAGCCGAATTCGCGGGCGGCGTGTTTGAGGGTGTCGCTGCCGTCGCCGGTGAGCAGGGCGGCGGGGAGGTCGCGGCGGGCGCGGCGGCGGAGTTCGGCGATCACGCCGAGGCCGTCGAGGCGGTCGTGCAGGTGGTAGTCGACGAGCAATGCGTCGGGCGGCGCATCCGGTGTGTCGTCGAGACGCGCGAGGGCTTCGTCGACGGTGGCGGCGGTGAGCGCGGTCGCGCCCCAGCGGCCGAGCAGGGCACGCATGCCGTCGAGGATTTCCGGATCGTTGTCCACGCACAGCACACGCAGGCCGGCGAGCGCGTCGGGCGCGGGTGCGGGTGCGGCCGGCGGCGTCGCGACGACGCGGGCGTCGGGTGCGTGCGGGACGCGGATCGCGAACACGCTGCCGCGGCCGACGCGCGAGCGCACCTGCAGCGGGTGGTCCAGGATGCGCGCAATGCGCTGGCAGATCGACAGGCCGAGGCCGAGACCGCGTTCGCCGTCGGCGTCGGCGCGTGCGCCGGGCGTGTCGAAACGGCGGAACTCCTCGAAGATCTGCGCGAGATGATGCGCGGGAATGCCCGGACCGGTGTCCCACACCTGCAGTTCGATCGCCTCGCCGCGGCGGCGCAGTGCGAGCAGCACGCCGCCCTCGCGGGTGTAGCGCAGGGCGTTGGCGAGGAAGTTCTGCAGCGCGCGCCGCAGCAGGCGGCGGTCGCTGCGGACGAACGCGGGTGCGGCGTGCACGCGCAGGGCGAGGCCGCGACCGGCGGCGCTGGGCGCGTACTGCGCGGCGAGTTCATGCAGCAGTTCGGCGGCGTCGAAGGCGCCGATCTCCGGACGCAGCGCGCCGGCGTCCAGACGCGACACGTCGAGCAGGCCGTCGAGCAGATCCTCGGCGGCGCGCAGTGCGGCGTCGACGCGCTCGGCCAGCCGCGCGCGTTCGTCGGTGTCGGTAGTCTCGCGCAGCGCGGAAGCGAACAGGCGCGCGGCGTTGAGCGGCTGCAGCACGTCGTGGCTGACCGCGGCGAGGAAGCGGGTCTTGGACTGCTGCGCGGCCTCGGCTTCGCGGGTGCGCTGTTCGACCCGTTGCTCGAGAGTTTCGTTGATCTCGCGCAGCGCCTGTTCGGCGCGCTTGTAGTCGGTGATGTCGTTGAAGCTGGTGACGTAACCGCCGCCGGGCAGCGGCTGGCCGCGCATTTCGATCACCCGGCCGTTGGCGCGCACGCGCTGGAACACGTAGGCCTGTCCGGCGCGGAGATGGGCGAGGCGTCGGCGCACCTGTTCGTCGATGTCCGCACCCGGCGGGCCGAGTTCGTTCATCTCGGCGCGCTCGGCGCTCCAGCGGATCAGGTCGGCGATCGGTCGGCCGACGTAGAGCATGCCGTCCGGATAGCCGAGCATGTCTTCGTAGCGGCGATTCCAGGCGATCAGGCGCAGATCGGCATCGACCACGCTCACGCCCTGGCTGATGTTCTCCAGCGTGGTCGAGAGCACCTGGCGGTTGAAGCGCAGCTCCTGGCTGGCTTCGTCGAGCAGCGCGACCACTTCGCCCAGCTCCATGCCCGAACCGCGCAGCGCGCTGGTGAGGGTGAGCCGCGCCGATGCCGCGCCGATCGCCGAGGCGAGCAGGCGTTCGGTGAATTGCACCAGGGCGCGGTCGGCGAGTTGCTGCGGCTGCCATGCCCGGCGCTGGGTCGATTCGGCGAACTCCGCGAACGCGCGCCGCGCATGGCGCTCGCCGACGATGCGTTCGGCCAGCGCCAGCAGCTCGCCGCTGCGCACGCTGCCGGCCCAGCCGCCGGGGCCGAGCGGCGAACGCTGCGCGTAGGGGTCGAGATATCCGGCGGCGAGCAGTTGCTCCTGCAGCCGCGGACGCCGCCGCACCGAGACCAGCAGGAACGCGCCGAGGTTGAACAGCAGCGACCAGAACACGCCATGGGTGAGCGGGTCCCAGCCGCTGAGCCCGAACAACTGCTGCGGCCGCAGCCAGGACAGGCCGAACAGACCGTGCGCGATCCAGCCATCGCCCCAGTCGGCATCGCCGCTCTGCGCCAGCGCCGGCAGCAACAGGGTGTAGGCCCAGACCATCGCGCCGGCCAGCACGCCGGCGAACGCGCCCGCGCGGCTGGCGCCGCGCCAGTACAGACCGCCGATCAGCGCCGGCGCGAACTGCGCGACCGCGGCGAAGGCGAGCAGGCCGTGCTGGGCGAGGCTGTCGCCGGCCGCGGCGGCGATGCGGTGATAGGCGTAGGCCAGCAGCGCGAGCAGCAGGATCGTGATCCGGCGCACCCACAGCACCTGGCGATCGATGCCGCCGCGTTCGGCCAGCGCGCGGTTGCGCAGCAGCAGCGGCATCACCAGATCGTTGCTGACCATGGTCGCGAGCGCGACGCTGGCGACGATGACCATGCCGGTGGCGGCCGAGAACCCGCCGATGTAGGCGATCAGCGCCAGCGTCTCCTGCTCCAGCGCCAGCGGCAGCGCGAGCACGTAGGTGTCGGGCGAGGCGCCGCTGCCGGCCAGCAGCGCCTGCCCGGCGAGGGTGATCGGCACCACGAACACGCTGAACAGCACCAGATAACCGCCGAACAGCCAGCGCGCGGGGCGGATGTCGGCCGGATCCTGGCATTCGACCACAGCGACGTGGAACTGGCGCGGCAGGCAGACGATCGCGGTGAACGCGATCAGGGTCTGAGCCACGAAGCCGGTGGGCAGCCCGGGCGCGGTCACCGCCTGCCCCGCTTCCAGAATGCGCGCGCCAAGACCGCCGGCGCCGGGCAGATGGACCAGCGCGAGCACGCCGATCGCGATGAACGCGAGCAGTTTGACCAGCGATTCCAGCGCAACCGCGAACACCATGCCGCGGTGATGTTCGGTGGCGTCGATCTGGCGGGTGCCGAACAGGATCGCGAACACCGCCAGCAGCAGCGCCACGTAGAG
Organism: Lysobacteraceae bacterium; assembly: GCA_044345955.1. Classification (GTDB taxonomy): domain Bacteria; phylum Pseudomonadota; class Gammaproteobacteria; order Xanthomonadales; family Xanthomonadaceae; genus Lysobacter_I. The sequence continues at coordinate 26,785 of JBIJAD010000004.1, read as the reverse complement.
CGCGGAGTCGCCGATCAGCGCGTCGTCGCTGCCCGGTGCCAGCACTTCCACGCTCATCGCGACCGCCTTGAACTGCAGCGCGACGTACGGCACCGCCGCGACCAGCGCGACCGCCGCGACCAGCGCGGCCAGCCCCGGCGCGCGGCCGTAGCGCGAGGACAGGAAATCGGCGATCGAGACGATCCGGTGTTCGCCGGAAATCAGCACCAGACGTTCGAGGATGCGCCAGCCGAACAACAACAGCAGCAGCGGGCCCAGATAGATCGGCAGAAAGCCCAGCCCGGTGCGCGCGGCGGTGCCGACCGCGCCGTAGAACGTCCACGAGGAGCAGTAAACCGCGAGCGCCAGCGCGTACACCGCCGGCCGCAGCCAGCGCCAGCGCGGCGCGATCGCGCGGACATCGCCCAGATAGGCGACCGCGAACAGCAGGCCGACATAGCCCAGCGAGACCAGCAGCAACACCCAACCCGCGATCATGCGCACCCTCGGCCGGAGCGGTCCGCGCAGTGTACGGCGGGCGCGCCCGGAGCGCGGCCGCGGCGCACCGCGACTTTGGTCGCGCGCGGCTCAGCCGCGGCGACGGCGCAGCGTGCGCGAGGCGACCAGGTGCGCCAACAGATCGCGCAGGGCGCGGCGCGCGGCGGGATCGTGCGCCGGACGCAGCAGATCGCGCACGGCGTGTGCGCGACCGTCGTCGAGACGGGCGATCAACGCGGCCACCGCGGCGGCGGACAGTGCGGTCTCGACGACGTGGCCGTCGGCGCCGACCAGCACCGGCGCGCCCGGCGCCGCCGACCACAGCAGGCGCGCGCCGGCGACCCGACGCAGACGATCGCCCGGGCGCAGGGTCGGGCGCGATGCCGGCGGCGGCAGCGGCTCGAACCCGCCGGCGCCGGCGCGGGCCAGACTCACCTGCCGCACCCGCGGCGACAACACGCGCGGCGAACAGCGGCGATGCAGCGCGACCGCGGCGGCACGCCACACCGCCGGCGCCGCGGCGCTGCAGTCGCGCTCGTCATCGATCGGCACCGCGACCCGGGCCGCCACCGGGACCACGATCCGCGATGGCGAGCGCGACAGCAGATCCTCGACGTCGTAGCGACGATCCTGCTCGCAGCGCGGAATGCCGACGTTGACGCTGGTGGCCGCGTCCTCGCCCGCGGTTTCGCCGACGTGGTAATGACTCGCCGGCCAGTACAGCGCCTCGCCCGCACCCACTTCGACCGCGAACGAAGTCGGCAGCAGCGCGGCGTAATCGACCACGGTCGCGACCGCCTCGCGCCACGGCCGTCGCGGCCAGAAGCGCATGCGCTTGCGTCCGGCGAGCACGAACATGAAAGTCGCGAAGCGGTCCTTGTGCACGCCGACCGGGCTGTGTTCGTAGTCGCCGTGGAACCAGGTGGTGATCGCGCTGCCCGAGGGCAGCCCGACCCGCGCCCACAGCGGCGCGAACCAGTCGCGCTCGCGCCGCCACAACGCCGCGTCGAAACCGTGCAGACGGTTGACGATCAGGGCGTGGCGACGACCTCCGGCCAGCGTCGCGAGCCGCTGCGCGTAGGCGTCGAGCGCGCGCTCGCCGGTGCGCGGCAGCGCCGGCCGCGGGTCGCCCTGTTGCGCACGTTCGATCGTGAACTGCGCATACGGCACCGCCGAAGCGGCGCCGGCGGCGCGCGAGGCCGCGCGCAGCACCGCCGACGCCAGGAACGGCTCGCGGCCGACATCGAGGATCTTCACCGGACGCCGGTCCCAGTGCGCCGCGGCGAAGCGGTCCCAGTCGAGCCGGGGCAGCAGGTCGCAGGCGTCGCTCATGATGTCCTCTCCGTTTCGCGTTCGAGCGCGCCCAGCGCATGCAGCGTCTGCAGCCGCTCGCGCAGCGCCTCGCGGCCGCGGCCCGGACCGATCAGCGTCGCCACCGGCCAGTGCCCGCCGGCGCACAATCGCGACCATGCGCGCCGTGCGGGGGCATCGGCCTCGAAGACCTGGGCATGGCCGTTGACCGCGAGCAGCCAGCGTCCGTCGGGCAGCGTTCGTCGCAACACGCCGTCATCGCGCAGCCGCAACCGCTCGTCGTCGCGCAGCGGCGGCGAACGCCGCGGCGGCACCGGCAGCAGGCCGAGGCTGCTGGTGCGCAGACAAGCGTCGAGGTCCAGCGCATCGGCCAGCGCGGCATGCAGCGACGGCGCGGCCAGCGCCCGCGACAGCGCCCGCAGAGACGGCGACGGCGGCAACCCACGCGCGCCGCAACGCGGCGGATCGGGCGCCATCGTCACCGCACCGTCGTCGGGGTGTTCGCGTTCGAGCAGGCGCAGCAGCAGCGCCTCGGTCGCCTCGTCGACCGCGGTCGCGATCGTGGCCGGATCGGTGGCAACGGTGAAGGTCAGGAGCAGGGCGCTGTCGTCGTCCGGCGCGATCGCCCCGGCCGGCAGCCACAGCGCATCGCCGGCGGCAAGCGCGGGCGTGTCGCCGGCGGCCGGCAAAGCACCGTCAAGCACCGCGATCAACTGCACGTGACCCGTGGGCCGGCGCCAGGGCGCGGCCATGCCGCTGCGCAGACCGAGCGTCGCCGCCACCGGCAGCACCGGCGCCGCATCCGGGCCCAGCGCCGCACGCAACAGCGCGCGCGCCGCCTGCCACAGCACGGAGTCGGCCAGCAGGGGTTCGTCGACCCGCAGCGCGAACGCGCCGTCGGCGAGTCGCGCGCGATACGTCGCCAGCGTGGGATCGCCCGCGCCCGGCAACGCGTCGCCGGGCGCGCGCACCCGCGCACCGTCGCGCCAGAACGCCACGTCCGGCAGCGCGCGGAACCGGGTGCCGGCGCGGAACGGCACGCAGGCGCCGCGCAGCGCGCGCCAGGCATCGCGCAGGCGGAGGCCCGCCCCGGCCGCGGCAGCGGGCATCGGTCGCGGCGCTTCCTGCGCTGTGCGTCGGCGGCGCGAAGCGTTCATGCGTCGCGCTCCAGACGCGCCCATCGCCGCTGCGCGCGGCGCAGATACTGCGCCATCGGCGGCAGGCCGACCGCGGCGCGACGCGCATCGACGGCGGCCGCGGCGCGGATCGGATACGGCGCGAACGCGCTGCCGCTCGCGGTCTCGATCCTGCGCAGCTTGGTGCCATGGCGCTGCGGGCGCCCTGCCTGGACGCACAGCGCGTCTTCGAGGTACGCCGGCTGCGCTGCGGGCACATCGCCGGCGGCCGCCGCCGCGCGCAGCAGGCGCAGGCAACGGCGCTGGAATGCGGTGGCGTCCTGCAGGTGCTGCACCAGGCGACACGCGGCGTCGGCCGCACGCGCGCCGACCAGCGTGCGGCCGGGCCAGCCGTGGGCATCCACGCATTCGCGCAGCCAGTCGGCCGCCGCGCGCTCGAGCGCACGCAGCTCGCGCGCCAGCGGCCCGCGCGTCGGAAATCCCGCCGCCGCCCAGCGTGCGCGCAGCGCCGCGTCGATGCGGTCGATGCGCAGCAGGCGTTCACGCAAGGCGCGCCGCTCGGCCGGGTTCGGCGGCGCGGGCGGCAGCGGTTCGGCGCGCAGGCGCAGGCGGTCGCCGTGCCAACGGAAGATGAGGCGATGGCCGCGCTGCACCCAGTCGAACGCGGCCTCGCCACGACGTGCAGCGACGATCCGCAGGCGCACGCCGAGCGTGCGGTCGTCGTGCGCGACCGGGCCGGTCTCGGCGAAGCCCGCCGCCGCGAGATCGCGCAGCGCCAGCGCCAGATCCACGAACTGCGGCGGTTGCGCGATGCCGGCCTGCGCCAGCGGCGCGGGATCCGGACAGCGCAGCGCGCGTTGGCGCGGCCGGCCATCGCGATCGAGAGCGATCCAGCGCAGCGGTCCGCCGCGCAAGTCGCGATAGAACGCCGGCAGATCGCCGCGGCGCATCTGCGCGCGCTCGGCGGCGTCGAAGCCCGCCAGCGCACCGGCATCGCCGAGCGTGTCGGCATCCATCGCCGCCGCGTAGACCTCGCTCGATCGACGCAGCACCCGCGTCCGCGCCGCGCCGGATCGGCGCAGGCGCGCCTCGATCCGCGGCCACTGCACGCACAGCGTCGCCCAGGCATCGAACAGCCCGCGCGCGAACGCCGGCAGATACGGCGCGGGGCCGATCCGTCCGCGCGTGTCGGCGACCACGTTGCAGGTCTCGCTGCGCGCCAGGGTCGCGGCGATCCGCTGCAGCGCCCACGCACCATCGGCTCGACGCACGAAGCCGGTCAACGGCGCTTCGGCGCTGCACAAGCGCGGTTCCGGTTCGAAGCCGACGTGATGATTGCCGCGCCCCGCCGGATCGGCGATCAGACCGGTCTGCGTCAGACCCGCCAGCGTTGCGAAGCACACTTCCGGATCGACCGGATACGGCATCGGCTCGGCCGACGCGCGACGACGACCGACGCGCAGATTGCCGGCGTACAGATCGGCGACGCCGAACGCGCAGCAGGCCGCGGCCAGCGCGCCGGCGTCGTGCCAGAACCGGCGCGCCAGCGACGGCGACAGACGCGGCCCGCGCAGCCGCCAGGCGCCTTCGCGACGCAGCCGCCCCCATTGCGCGGGCGGCGCGATCCACTCGCACCACAGACCATCGCCGCGCGCGCCGTCCACCGAGTCCAGCAGCGGCAGGCGGAATTCGCCGGCCGCAACCGGCGCCCGCTGCACGGCATCGAACAGACCGCCCGGGCGCATCAACAGGCGCTCGCCGTCGGCCGGACGCGCCTTGTGCACGAGCACGACGCCGTTGCGGAAGCGGACCCGCAGCACGCGCTCGAAACCGTTGTGGGTCTCCTCACCCAGCGCGGTCAGGGCGACGACCCGCCCGGCGGCGCCGAGCGCGCGCAGCCGGCCACCGCGCAGATCGCGACGCAGGCGATGCAGGAAGCGTTCCATCGCGGCGCAGAAATCGCGGCGGCGGCGTTCGAGCCAGGCGGTGTTGTCGGCCGGTGCGCGGGCACCGGCGCAGCGTTCGAACGCCTCGCGGATGAGATCGCCGTAGACGCCGCCGTTGAGCGGATCGAGCTGACGCGGCGCGATCACATCGGCCCAGCGCGGGGCCTGCGCACGGCGCCAGCGGTCGATCTCATCCAGCAACGCCAGCAGCGGCGCGAACGCAGGACGCGACCAGGTCGCCAGCAGTGCATGCGCGCCGGCCTCGCCGACGGGGCCGTCCAGCGGCACCGCGAGCACGCCGCCATCGGGACCCGGACGCAGCGCCAGCCGTGGCGGCAGCAGCGCGCCGGTCTCGCCGCGGGCGAAGGCACGGGCGATGCGCCGCGCCAGCGGCGGCAGACCGGCACGGACGGGCCCGGGTGCAAGCACGAACAGCGGCGACCCGGGCGATGGCGAAAGGGAGGTTCCGGGCGCTGCCCGGCGTCGGCGCATCCGGCGGCGTCCGGCGGCGCGGCCTCGCGACCGCGGCGCGATCGAGGCCCGTCCGCCGCCGACGGCGACGGACGGGCCGCGGCGATCAGAAGCAGTAGATGAAGCGGCGGCAGGTCCCGCGCGGCGCATTGCCGGCCGGGGCCTTCTTCTCCAGGGCACCGAGGACGGTGTCGAGGCGGTTGTCGCGATTGCCGGCCTTGTTCTGCCTGGTGGCGGGCTTGACGGTCTTGCGGGTCATGGCGTGGTTCTCCTTGTCTGCGATGAATGCGCTCCACGGTGCGGGAGCGCTCGACTGCACACCTGGCGCCGCCTGCGGGCGACGCGATGCCCGTCTATGGGCATCGGGGTGGTGATAACACGAGCCCCGCGCGGGAGAAAAGGGCATGAGTCCCATTCATGCGCGGCGACACGACGACCGGTCGTGGGCCACGCGTGCGGTGTGGTTCGCGTTCAGCCGCGGCTGCACGGAAACGACAGGCCCGGACTGCGCCGGGATGGTCTTCGCCGCGAGTTTCGGAAGGGGAGAAACGACGAACCCGCCTGGCGGCGGGTTCGTCAGCGGCTGGACCGGTGGATCCCCGTTTTCGCGGGGATGACGCAGCGGCACAGGCGTTCGCGGGTGGCGCGAACGCGCCATTGCGTCACTTGATCTTGCCTTCCTTGTACATCACGTGCTTGCGGACGACGGGGTCGTACTTCTTGACCTCCATCTTGGCAGGCGTGTTCTTCTTGTTCTTGTCGGTGGTGTAGAAGTGGCCGGTGCCGGCCGAGGAGATCAGGCGGATCTTGTCGCGCTTGGAAGCCATGGTCGGTGTCTCCTCAGATCTTTTCGCCGCGGGCGCGGAGCTCGGCGAGCACGGCGTCGATGCCGTTCTTGTCGATGGTGCGCAGGGCCTTGGTGGAAACGCGCAGCTTCACCCAGCGGTTCTCGGAGGCCACCCAGAAGCGGCGCTCGTGGAGATTGGGCAGGAAACGGCGGCGGGTCTTGTTGTTCGCGTGCGACACGTTGTTGCCGGTCGCGACGCGCTTGCCGGTGACTTGGCATTCGCGGGACATACGTACCTCGATCGATAAGAACGCACTCGCGTGCGATCTGCGGATACCTCCCGTGGCCCGGGAGACGGCGGCCCCGACGCGGCCGGTGTACGGACGCGCGCCACGCGATGCGGGATGGGGGTCGCGGCGGCTTGCGGGCGGGATCGCGTTCCGGCCCTCCGGGCGATGCAGGCATCGTTCCGGGCGCAGCGAGCCGCGCATTATGCCGGCTTTTCCCTGTCCGGGCAAACACTTGGGCGCGATCCTGCGCGAAACCCCGGAGGTGTTCGGGGGAGGGCCACCGCCGGGCCGCCACGGGCTCCAATCTCCGGTCCCGCTGAGACGGGAAGCCGGTCCGGCTGGGCGAGAATAGCGCCCGCCTCCCGACCTGCCGAGCGCCCATGAGCCAGACCGTCTCGCTGACCCGCCATCTGATCGAGGAACAGCGCCTCGGCCACATTTCCGCCGACCTGCGCCTGCTGATCGAGGTCGTCGCGCGCGCCTGCAAGGGCATCTCGGTCGCGGTGGGCAAGGGCGCCCTGGGCGGGGTGCTGGGCGATGCCGGGACGGGCAACGTGCAGGGCGAGGCGCAGAAGAAGCTCGACGTGCTCAGCAACGAGATCCTGCTGGAAGCCAACGCCTGGGGCGGGCATCTCGCCGCCTGCGCTTCCGAGGAAATGGACCACTGCCAGCCGATCCCGGACCGCTACCCGCGCGGCAACTATCTGCTGCTGTTCGATCCCCTGGACGGCAGCAGCAACATCGACGTCAACGTCAGTGTCGGCACGATCTTCTCGGTGCTGCGCTGCCCGGACGACGTACCCGAGGTCCGCGACGAACACTTCCTGCAGCCGGGCACCGGACAGGTCGCCGCCGGCTATTGCATCTACGGCCCGAGCACGATGCTGGTGCTGACCATCGGCCACGGCACCCACGCCTTCACCCTCGACCGCGAGGCCGGATCGTTCCTGATGACCCGGCGCGATATCCGCATTCCCGAGCAGACGAAGGAATTCGCGATCAACATGTCCAACCAGCGCCACTGGGAAGCGCCGATGCAGGGCTACGTACGCGACCTGCTGGCCGGGAAGGAAGGCCCGCGCGGCAAGGACTTCAACATGCGCTGGATCGCCTCGATGGTCGCCGACGTGCATCGCATCCTCAGCCGCGGCGGCATCTTCATCTATCCCTGGGACAAGAAGGATCCGTCCAAGCCCGGGCGACTGCGGCTGATGTACGAGGCCAATCCGATGAGCCTGCTGATCGAGCAGGCCGGCGGTGCCGCCACCAACGGCCGGCAACGCCTGCTGGAACTGACGCCGACCGAACTGCATCAGCGCGTGCCGGTGTTCCTCGGTTCGAAGGACGAGGTCGAGACCGCGACCCGCTATCACCTCGAGCACGACGCGCAGGCATGAGCGGCGAGGTCGGCGATGCCGTGATCGGCGATGACCTGATCGGCGTCTTCGCGGGCGCGGTGCCGCGCGAGCTGTGCGCGCGGATCGTCGAACGCATCCGCGACAGCGGCACGCTGCGCCCGGGCCAGGTCGGCGGCGGCGTGTTCCCGGAACTCAAGCACAGCCGCGACATCACCATCAGCGGCGATGCCGCCTGGCACGATGTCGAACAGACCCTCAACACGGCGATGCTCGAGGCCCTGCTGCGTTACCTGCGCGCCTGCCCGCAAGCGCTGATCGCACCGCTGATGCTGCAGCAGCCCGACGCGCAGGGCCGACTGCGCCGGCTCAGCGCCGAGGATTTCCCGGAGATGGACCAGGAACGACTGTCGGGTCTGGCGCGCACCTGCCTGCGCCCGGGCGCGATCAATCTGCAGTGGTACCGCGCCGACGAAGGCGGCTACCCGTACTGGCACTGCGAGCTGTATCCGCGCGATCCCGGCTGCGAGACCCTGCACCGGCACCTGCTGTGGACGCTCTACCTCAACGAGGCATTCGAGGAGGGCGAAACCGAATTCCACTTCCAGCGCAGGAAGATCGCACCGCGGACCGGCGCGCTGCTGATCGCCCCGGCCAGCTTCACCCACACCCATCGCGGCAACCGGCCCAAGGGCGGCGACAAGTTCATCGCCACGAGCTGGGTGCTGTTCCAGCGGGCCGAGGTGCTGTTCGGGCAGACATGACGCGCCGGCGTCAACCCGTCTCACGCTCCATCACCGCGAGAAACTTCGAAAACCCGGCGTAGGGCGGCGGCAGGATCTGGACCAGACGCCAGCCGCGCGCCGCGTATTCGTTGAGGCGGGTTTCCAGGCCCTTGGGCTCGCTGGTCCACATCGAGGCCTCGATCTCGACGGTTTCGTATTCGTAACGCGGCATGCGCTGAACTCCGGAAGGAAGCCGACGCCGCGATCGCGCGCACCCGGCGCCCGATCGCGGTCGGGGCACAGTGTAGCCCCATCGCAGCGGGTCGTCGCGAACGACGGGGGCGTTCAACTCGACGCGGAGCGGTACTTGTTCAGCGCGGATCGCCACACCAGCCGCGCGAGCACGAAGAATACCGTCGCGACCGCGATGCTCGAGAACGCGTGCACGGGCGTGAGCGCGCCACGCAGCGCCATCGCCGGGAAGGTGGTGATCACCGCCAGGGGCAGCACGAAGGTGAACACCAGGCGCCAGACCCCCTCGAACACCTGCACGGGCCAGCGCGAGAAATCGATCAGTGCGCTGAGCACGTTCATCAGGTTCTGCACCCGGACGAGCACGAAGGATCCGGCCACGCTCAGCACGAACAGCGCGTACACCGTCGTCAGTCCCATCAGCGACATCAATCCGGCGATGGCGAGATCCCCCGCCGACGGCCCCTGCGCCATGGCGCGGAGCCCGTAGACGCAGAAGCAGACGCCGGCGGCGAAGTTCACCAGTCGCCAGGGTTTCATCTGGCCGATCGAGCACAGGAACATCGAATCGACGGGACGCAACAGCAGATAATCGAATTGGCCCGTGCGGATGCCGCCGACGGCTTCCGAAAGACTGGGTGCGATGACGCCTTCGAGCACGCTTCTGACGATGAGATACCAACCGTAGAGCACCAGGACGTCGGGATAACTCCATCCCGCGATGGTCGTGCGCTGACTGAACAATACGTAGATCGGAACGAGCTGGATCCCGACCATGAACAGGGACACCGCGCCTTCCATGAAGAAGTCGACCCTGTACTGCACCGCCCGCTTGAAGGCGAGGATGCACATCGTCCTGACGATGGCCAGATGCTCGATCATCCGCCGTACGCGGCGTAGCGACGCACGCCGCGGCTCCACACGAACAACGCCACCACATTCAGCAGCAGCGCCACGCCGAATTGCTGCGTCAGCAGCCACAGCGACGCCATCGCGTCGTGACGGCCGGTCAGCATTTCGACCGGCACCGAAACCATGAAGCGGAACGGCAGCCACAAGGCGAATTCGCGCATGGCGTCGGGCAGGAACGCCAGCGGAAAGAGATACCCGGACAGAACGCTGCTGACGGCTTCGTACAGGCGATGCACCATGATCGAACGGTTCATCCAGAAGCCGAGACTGCCGATCAGGATCTGCACCGCCTGGTTGATCGCGAGTGCGAGTGCCATGGCGATGAAGCCCGTGGCAAGACGCTGCATCACGGGCTGTTGGGATTCGAAAGACATCGCGATCGCCACCAGCGGCAGCGCGATCACCAGCCTCGCGGGCAATTCGGCCAGCGTGATCGAGACGTTGTTGACCAGCGGATGGACCGGCCTGATCAGCCAGTACGACAGGCCGCCCGTGCGGATGTCCTCGTTGAGGTTCCAGACCATGTTGCACTCGGTCACCAGGGCGACGACCAGAACCGCCATGAAATACGCGGTGACGTCGGCCGTGGCGTAACCGGCGAACGCGCCGTCCCGGGTGACCGCACGCCAGAACACGAGCATGATCAGCGGCATCGTCAACGTCATGAGCCAGAGCAGGAACTCGGTTCGCCAGGCGACGACTTCGGCGAACCGGATCCGGGTCAACGTGCCGATCATGAAACGATATCCGGGGATTTGCCGACGTAAACCTCGCGCAGGACTTCGTCGAGAGACGGGTCCTCCACCATCAGATCGGAGGCATGTTCCGACTCGATCACGGCGCCGACCACTTCGGCCACCCGCCGGCTCGGTACTCGCGCCTCCAGTCTGCCGTCGGCGCCGCGGACCGGGTTCCACGCCGCCAGCACGCCTTCGGTGGGGATCGGGCCTTCCCAGCGGAAGGACACCACCTTTTCCGGCTTGACCGCGGCCACGAAACCGCGCAGCTCGCCGTCGTAGACCACCCGACCATGATTGATCACGACGACCCTTGGACAGATCGCGATCACGTCCTGCATGTAGTGCGAGGTCAACAGGATCGTGGCGCCGTGCGTGCGATTGTACTCCGCGACGAAATCGCGCAGGGCCGCCTGCATGCCGGCATCCAGACCGATCGTGGGCTCGTCCAGGAACAGCGTCTTCGGGCGATGGATCAGCGCCGCCGCGATTTCGCATCGCATCCGCTCGCCCAGCGACAATTGCCGGGTCGGCTTGTGCATCACCGGCGCGAGGTTCAACAGATCCGACAGTTCGGACAGCGTCCGCCGGCACTCCTTGCGATCGACCCGATACACGGCGCGGATCATCTCGAAACTGTCGGCCGGCGGCAGGTCCCAGATCAACTGGCTCTTGCTGCCCATGACCATGGTGATCGCGCGAAGGAAGTCGCGATCTCGCCGCCACGGTACGTGGCCATCGATGTCGACATGGCCCGTCGTGGGATGGAGCAAACCGGCCATCAATTTCATCAAGGTGGTCTTTCCGGCCCCGTTGGGCCCGAGAAAGCCGACTCTTTCGCCGTCGCCGATCGCGAACGAAGTTTCGCGCAGCGCGACGACCTCCTCCTCCCTGCGACGGAAAAGCGAGGCCAGCACCGAGCCGATGTCTTGTTGCCGGCTGTGCACCCAGTAGCTCTTGCCCAACCCCTCTACACGAATCATCGCCCTGCGCCTTCGAAGTCGCGGCCGTCGAGGCCACATGCCGATACAATGTCCCGCGACCGCGTTTCGTTCAAGCTTCGGAGCGTTTTCATCTCGCTAGAGCCATGTTTCGAGATGATTTTTCGCATTCACCAGCAGCAGCCTGGAGGGCCGACCGACGCCCTCGTTTTCGACGACATGCACCGCGGTATTGCTCAGCCGGAACCGGAACGATTCGAGCGCGTCCGGCTCCAGCCCCAGCAGCGCCATCATCGCGAGCTCGATGGTGAACGCATGGGATACGACGAGGGTGACGCTCTCCCCGGCCCGCTCCCGATGACGGTTCGCGAGAAATTCGCGGACGCGCAGGCTCTGCTCGCGCAGGGGTTCGACGCCCGGATGCACCTCGACATCCCGATCGCGAATCCTGCGTTCGAGCAGGCTGTCCCAGACGCTCTGTTCGATCGGAGGATCGAAGGGCCGGTCGGCGCGCACCTCTTCGAGCCTCGGGTCGATTCTAAGCGGCAGGCCATGCGCCTGCGCGATCGCTTCGGCCGTTTCGCGGGCGCGCCGCATCGGGCTGCAGAAGATCGCCTTGCCCAGCAACGCCGGCGACAAGCGCTCGGCGAGCGCCCGCGCCTGCCGCCGACCGGACTCCGTCAACGGAGAATCGCGATCGTGGGATGCGATCAGGGCGTCGTCCGCAAGCGTATTGCAGACCGCCTGGGCATGCCTGACGAAGACGAAACGATGCGGCATGTCCTGCGATCAGTCCGTTTCGTGCAGAGCGTCGATCGATGCGGCGACCTTCTCGAAAGCGTCGACGATGTCGTCCATCGCCCTGCGGTCCGCCAGCAGCATGCGATGCGGCATCGCGATGCAGGCGCGCGAGTAGGCCTCCGCGGCCGGGAGCCGGAACCGCGCGGGGTCGACGGCCCGTTCGAATTCGGGTCCCAGCGCGAAGCGCCTGCGGCTGGACGGCGTGTACAGTCGGTTGGCGTTGAGCGACGCATACATCGTCTTGCACGGCAAACCCAGTTCGGCGGACAGGGCCGCGGAGAATTTCGCGACCCCCACGCGTTCGACGATCGCGTCGGGAATGCGGACGACGTAGGTGTAGTACGCGCGCGCGGTCGTGCCTTCGGCCGTTCCCTGCGGTTCGAAACCGAGCGCAGCGAGCCTCGGGCTCAGATGGTCGGCATTCTCCCGCCTCGTCTCGAGTTCCGCATCGAGCTTCTCGAGCTGGGCGACGAGGATCGCCGCATGGAACTCGGACAGGCAGTAGTTGTTGCCCATGACTTCAGCGGTTTCGACCAGTTCCATCTCGTCCATGCCGGGTGGCTGCAGCGAGAAGGTCCTGCCGTCCGCACGCAGGTGCGCCAGTCGACGCGCCATGCGCTCGTCGTCGGTGATGACCGCACCGCCTTCCCCGCTGGTCAACAGTTTGCTGTGCTGCATCGAGAAGGTTCCCGCCTCGCCGAACAGGCCGACATGACGCCCCAGGTAGCGGGCGCCATGGGCCTGGGCGCAATCCTCGATCAACGGAATACCCCGTTCCCGGGCGAGCTCGACCAACGCCGAAAGATCCGCGACCGCGGACCCCAGATGCACGACCGTGATCGCGCGCGTCTTCGGCGTGATCGCTTCAGCGGCGGCGCGCGGATCGAGACAGCCGGTGCGCGGATCGATGTCGGTCAGGACCGGAATGGCATTGATCCCGAGCACCGCCGACGCGGAAGCGACCCAACTGATGCCGGGGACGATCACTTCGTCACCGGCGCCGACGTCGCAGGCTTCGAGCGCCATGGTCAGGCTCGATGTGCCGTTCGCGGCCGGGACGCAGTGGGCGGCGCCGGTATAGGCCGCGAACGCTTCGCCGAAACGCTGCTCCCACGAAGGCGTCCCCCGGTACTGGCCACTGATCGACCATCGGTGGCTCGAGAGCACGGCTTCGATGTTCCGAACCGTGGCAGGCGAGCTCTGCGGCCAATTCGGCCAGGCGTCCGTGCGCACCGGGGTTCCGCCCCTGATTGCCAATGTCGTCATGTGCCTGCTCCTTTCCGAATATTCACTGTCGACGATTTCCGCCCTGCGGAAATGCTCTGGAAACATCGCGTTCCATGGCGAAGCGCGTCGTGATCGAACGGAACGCCGTCCGATCCGGAGACCGCGAATCCGCAGCCGCGGCGTACCCGTGACATGCCGCGTCGGTCCGCGAATGGGTCATGTCCGTCCCTGCCGCATCGCCTGCGCGAACGTCCTGTCGTCGCCACCCCCGGACCGGCCGCATCCGATGTCGTCGAGCAGGTCGATGTAGTGCGCCGCGACGTCCCGCCAGCCCCACGCCGGCCGGGGCACCGGCTGCAGCGCGCGGAACCCCTGTCCCCGGATCAGCGCCAGCACATCGGGCACGTCGTCCGCAACGGCGGATGCGAACCTGAGGGTCGCGCCCGCGCACGAGTAGGTCGCGACCGGGATGCCGAAATGGACCGATTCGGCCGCGAGAAGATTGAAGGTTTCGTGGTACTGGGTGAGCACGAAGGCCGCACTGCAGCCGCCGAACACGCGGGCATGATCGCGTTCGAGATCGTAGGATTCGATCACTTCGATGCCTCGCCTGTGCGCCGGCTGCGTGAAATGCGCCTTGGCTTTTCTGCCGAGCGTGGTCCAGTTGCTGAAGACCATCCTCACCGGCACGCCTTCGGCGCGGCAGGCTTCCACGGCCTGTTCGGTGTATTCCACCTGGGTCTTGCCGGCGAGCATCAGGATCGGACCGTCGGGATCGCGATAGTCGATGCTCGGCAGATGATCGACTGCCCAAGGGATGCGCCTGCGTTTCGGGAAACACCGCGTCCAGGGATCTTCGCTGAAGACGATGTCGGCCGCGTATGCGCCCGTGTGCGCGTGCGCCGATGCGCATGCGGCGCCGTCGATCCCGCGCTGATGCCGGTCGCAGACCGGGATGCCGTCGGGGCCACGAACCAGCGGCCCCACATCGTGCCAGATCCTGACCATCCTTCCGCGCAGGCGCTCGGGAATCTCGTGCGTGGCGCGCCAGAACGACGGGCTGTCCGTCAGCGGAAAGATCGCGCCCGGGCCCGCCCGTTCCAACATCGCGGACAATGCCGGGATCTCGCGGAACGCCTCCTGGGCATACCACGAAACCGTCACGCCGCGCTCGCGCAGCGCCTTCGCAAGATGGAACAAGGCCCTTTCCACCCCGCCGCCATGACGCAGATCGAACCCGTTCGAATAGCGTTCGAAGATCGCATGCCGGCCACCCTCCGAAGGAGGTTCCGGCTTCGTCCCGGGTGGAGGCGATCGCCCCTCCATCAGGGCCTCCACAGGCGTTCCGCATGCGAGACGGCGCCCCCCGCGATCCTCCTCGCGTGAAAGATCATCTCGGTGACCGCCGCGGCGCAGACCTGGGAGCGGTAATCCCACATGGCATCGGCCTTGTGTCCGATGACATCCCCGATGTCCACGAACAGCTCGGGCCGCAGCCCCTGCGACGCCAGCGCGCGATCCAGTTCGGCCAGCGACCGATCGGCCGAGTAGGGGATGTCTTCGTAGTAGAGCGTCTCCACGCCCGGGATCGCGCGTACCGCCTCGTGCGCGATGCGATGATCCACATGGCCGCCGATCGCGGCCGGCGCCAGAACGAGATCGGGCGCATGTGCGCGAGCGAAGTCCGCGATCACATCGATCGCGCCGCGAGTGCGGACATCGTGCGCGGGATCGAACGACAATTCCTCGCGCTCGTCGAGCCCGGCGACGAAGCTGTCGTCCAGGGCCAGGTCGGACAGGCCGATGCCGTAACGCGCGCAGTAGGCGCGATCCTCCTCCTGCCTGGCACGGGTCACCGTATCGACACCCTGTCGTCTGAGCTCGACCGGAAGCGCCCAACCGCTGCGGGAAAACACCGTCAGCAGACTCAGATCGGCCACCGGCGCAAGTCGGGCGACCAGCCCGCCGATCGAGTACGCCACATCGTCGGCGTGCGGCGCGATCATCAGGATGCGCCGGCCCGCGAAGGCCGGATCGGAATAGTCGATCATCGCATGTCCCTGATCCAGTCCACGGCATCCGCCTGCGACACGAAATCCGAAGCGCCGTCCATCATGGTGAACGCCGCTTCGAAACGCCGCCTGTCGGAAATTCCGACTTTGCCGACATCCCCGAGTTGCCGGCACAAGGCTTCCATCGCGCGCTCGAACCGATCCACGATCTCTTCGATCTCGTTCTCCGTCGCCAGCGACACCGATTGATTGTCGCCTTCGTAGAGAAGCAGTCCGGCGGCCGCGAGGTTGGTGTACATCAACCGGTCGAGCGGCTCGCTCGCGCTCACCACCTGGAACATCGGGCCATCGCCGTAGATGGTGATCGGCAGACCGCTGTCCTTCGCCGCCGCGCGGAGGCTCGCGCAGAGCTTGCTGCCGCAGTCGACCAACCGGCGGTAGCCGTCGTTCGCCCGCATTTCCTCCAGGGTGGCGAGCGATGCCACGATCGGCAAGGTGTCGAAGTACGCCGTATAGGTGAAGTCCTTGGCCGCCGCGAGAATCTCCGAACGTCCGACCAGACACGACAACCGCAGGCCGTTCGCCAGGCCCTTGGCGAAAGTGTAGAGGTCGGCATGCATGCCCGCTGCGGCCGGAAACGCCGATGCGGCGACCGAGCGGTACCCCTGCTTCACGTCGTCGCAACACAGGATCACGCCGTGCCTGCGCACGGTTTCCGCGAGCGTGCGCAGGGTCTCCGGCTTCAGATGAACGTAGTCCGGGGAGAGGATCACCATCGCGACCCGATCGCGGAATGCGATCAGCGCTTCCTCCAGCAGTCGAGGGACGAAATAGAAGTCGACGATGCCGTGCTCGTTCGGCTGCAGCATCTCCTCGGACGGCTGCCAGTCCGTGCCCCAGCCGTGATAGCCGGCGCTGAGGACGAGTCGTTTGCCGGTCAGACTCCTGCACGCCTGGATGGCCGCCCGGCATGCTTCGGTCCCGGTGCTGTAGAACGCGAGACCGGCGCCGGGCAGACCGGTATCCGAAATGATCGTGTCCGCGAGCTTCTCGTGCAGATCGCTCCAGCACGTAGACGACGCGGTCCTGTTCTGCAGATGGTGCACGATCGCACGGCTGACAGCGGGATGGTGATGCCCCAGGGTGATGCACCCTTTCCCGTTCATCAGATCGATGTATTCGCGCCCATCCGAAAGCGTGACCCTGGCGCCCGACGATGACACCGCCCGCAGTTTGGGTCGCGCGGTGTCGATGCAGGTCACGATGTTGGCAGGTCTATCCATGTTTTTCCTTATCGGTCATCTCGATTCGATCAAATGGCGGATGGCATCGAACGTCCCGGCGACATCCGTCTGCATCCGCACGAGTCCCTGTTCGTCCACCACGCGCACCTCCCTCGCCAGCGCCGCGATCGACAGCAGCGCGGCCGCCGGCAACTGCTCCACGACGTGCTCGTAGGGCACGTCGCACTGCGCGGCCAGCCAGCGGACTGCCGCAGGGGAGAACTTCTGTTCGATCGCGAAGGAGGCGATTTCCAGTTCGATGCAACTGACGCTGCCCCAGTTCGCCTCCGCCTGAAAACGATGGACGGTACCGTCCGCGCCCAGTTGCCAGTGCCAGTGCGCATGCGAATAACGCAGTGACGAGCGGATCGCGCGGGTCGCGCTTCCCCAGAAGGAGACCCGTGCACGATCGAGACCATGGAAATCGGGCGGCACGGCGAGCGAAAGGCCGAAACGCAGGTTCAGTCGTTGCAGACGATCGGCCAGCTCGGCTGCGACCGGTCGTGCGACGCGTCGGTCGAGTTCGCATGCGAGCGGTTCCGAAGCGAGCTTCCGCAGCCATCGTGCGCAGGCCGCCAGCAGCGAGGCGCGCCGCAGTTCGTCCGCCGCAGCGAGCGCCTCGCGCAGCGGCTGGAGGCCCTCGACATGCGGCACGATCCGGTAACCGTCCATGAACCACCCGGGCGGACTTCCGCTGAGCGAATTCACCCGCTCGTGTTCGGCCAGGCCATGCGCGCCTTCGCCGACGAAACGAAGATGCAGTCGCGGGGTCCCGCAAGCATCGGTCACGATCAGCGGCGTCTTCCGCGGATTGATCAGATGCCGGCCGTCCGGCCCGGCGGGAATCTCCTGCCACGGCCTCCACGGCGCCGCACGACCATATCGGGCTTCGAGCGCGGACAGATGGATGCGCACCTCCGATCCGCTCGGCAAGGGAGGCAGTCCCGGCAAACTCGACAGGGTGTCGAGGAAACGTCCGTGCTCGCCCGGGCGAAGCGATTGCCACAACGCAGGGCGCGGCCTTCCGCGCAGCGGAGATCCGGCCGCGACTTTCTCGCGCCGACCCGATCGGTCCTGCCACAGACGCCCGATGCTGGCGTACCAGATCTCGGCCGAAGCCGGACGCAGGGCATCCGCCACGCAGGCCATCGTCGCGCCGGTGTCGGGTTGATCGTCGAGGAGGATGAAGACCGGTGCGATCCGCTGCTTCGCCCAATCGAGGATTCGCGCCGTTTCCTCGGGGCGGCATTCGCCGTCGATCGGCCGAACCGTGGTCCAGTCGGTCTCGGCAGCGCCGCGGGCCGACAGCAACGCATGCCAGATCGGCGCGAGAACGCTGCCGCCGCTGCGGATCCCGACCAGCATGATCGGGCGCGACTTCGCATGCTCGCGAGCGAAACGTCGCGCATCTTCGGCGCACACCTCGAGATCGCCCAGATCGTAGCCGCAGCACTCGGGCAGCGGGCGGAACAGCGCTTTTTCGATCAGCGCCGCGACCTCGCCGGTCGGCACATCCAGCGTCAGCTCCGTCTCGACCGTCGCATCCGCTTCGGGCGCTTCATGGCCGGATCTCGCCCGCGCCGCACGCTCCACGCGATCGCGCAAGCGCGTCTGGCGTCGGGCGATCGTCTCGCGCTGCTCGAAAGGGGCGTTGCCGATGGCCGCCGCCAGAGCCAGATCGCTCCAGAACTGCATTCGGGCGCATGCGAGCCAGTAGGCATCGATCGCGGAGCCGCTCGCGGAGGCGACCCTCTCCAGAGGCGCGAAGACTGCCGATGGATCGATTCTGGCCCTGCCTGTCGACATCGAACGGGCAAACTCCAACGGTACTTCCCCGTTCATGGCGATACGGACCGCATCCCTAGATGTCCATGGATGGACGGCTGTTGTTGA
Source organism: Lysobacteraceae bacterium (assembly GCA_044345955.1). Taxonomy (GTDB): domain Bacteria; phylum Pseudomonadota; class Gammaproteobacteria; order Xanthomonadales; family Xanthomonadaceae; genus Lysobacter_I. The sequence goes on along the minus strand of JBIJAD010000004.1, from coordinate 8,229 downwards.
ATTCCTGGTGCGACAGACAGGTTCCGCAAGGGAATGCGTCGTATTCGCGCTCGTCCTCCAGGCCCTTGATCGTCAGGTTCCGCGGCGGCGAATAGCAATCGCATTTCACCATTTCGATCCTGTCGTCGGTGACGTAGTAGTTGAACCCGTTGACGATCTGGTCGCAGACGAAGTCGCCGCGGCTGCCGTTGCGGTAGATGTAGTCCCAACGATCGAAATACTCTTTCCGCTCGAGGAAAGGCGCCTTGTGCAGGCTTTCGTAGTCGAGATGGACCTTGAGCGGCCTGCCACCCAGCGCGAGCAGGGGGAGGATATGCAGCCGTCCCTTGAATTCGCGACGCGACAACTCGTCGATGAAGGCGTTCATCTCTTCGACGGATTGACCGTGATACACGCACTGCACGTCCGCCGACTGCGCCACGGCGTGCTCGATGATGACGTCCACCTGCGCCTGGGTAAGCCCCCGCTCCGCGTTCATCCGCTCGGTATGCCCGTCGACCGAGATGACCCACGACAGACCCGGACGCAGGCATGCGGGAAAGCGCGTTCCGTTGGTGAGGACTTCTATCCTGTAGCCGTCCTGCGCGACCCGTTCCGCGAGATAGTCCAGGATTTTGGGATAGAGCGTGATCTCGCCGTCCGCTTCGACGCGAAACAGCGTATCGGCCGGGTTGAACCGCTTGAGGATCTGGCCGATCGATTCGCAGGTCTTCGCGACATCGACCTTGGCTTTCTTGACCTCGCAGTAAGTGCAGCGGAGATTGCACGGCGCCTTGACGACGATATTCCGGTATTTCCTGACGCGCCTGACCTTCGGCGGCCACACCGCGACATCCAGCACGGTCATGCGACTTTCTCCTTGCGCATATCGATTCCGCGCATGCCCAGGCAGCGATCGACGACCGCCTCGACCAGCGAGGCATCGACCAGCGTGAGCGGTCGGGCGGTATCCCCCGCAGGTTGCTGCAGGCCGCGCAGCAGGATCATCGCGATCTGGTCCTGAGCGGCATTCAGGTATCCGCGCTTGTTGTCGTTGCGCACCAACGCCATGACGTCGGATGTGTCCACGCCCTGCGGCAGACGGATCGACACCCCGTTCTTGCGGACCAGCGAGTAATGCAGGTCGCGGACGTCCGCGGACAGCAGGCCGAGCTCGCAAGCGATCTCGGCCGCGACGATCATTCCGAGACCCACCGCTTCGCCATGCGACAACCGTCCTTTCGCCGCCAGCTCGATCGCATGACCGACCGTGTGACCGTATTCGAAGACGATCGCCTCGCGGCGTTCGCATTTGTCGTTGACCATGACTTTCTGTTTCGCGAGAAGCCCGGCCTCGACGATCTCGGCGAGCACGGCCCCGGAGTATCTGGCGTCGGGCACCAGGGTCCGCTGCAGCATGCCGAGATTGGCGGCATCCACGGTCAGCGCGTTCTTGATGATTTCGCACATGCCGGAACGGATCTCCGAGGCCGGCAGGGTCGAGAGATAGTGCACATCGGCGAAGACCGCGGTCGGCTTGTGGAAACAACCGAGCAGGTTCTTGCCTTGCGGCAGATTCACCGCCTGTTTCATCGATGCGACCGAGTCGCCCATCGCGATCAGCGTCGTCGGCACGTGCACGAGCCGGATCCCGCGATACAGCAGCGCCGAAAGCAGACCGGCGAGGTTGCCCACCACGCCGCCGCCCATGGCGATCACCACGCTTCTGCGATCGATCCGGTCCGTCACCATGTCCTGGGCAAGACGTTCGACCGTCGACATCGTCTTGAAGGCTTCGCCTTCGGCGATGGGCCACAACCTGGCCTGCGCCACTCCGGAAAGCTTCTCGAACAGGCGGGTCGCATGCAACCGCTGCACGTTGCGATCGGTGACGACATGGAACGACGAGGCGTCCAGCGCCACCAGACCCGCGATGATCTCGTCGAGGCAGTCGGCGCCGACGCCGACCGGATAGCGATCTCCCTCGAATTCCAAATTCATCCATCGCATTGGCATTGTCTTCGTGCTCCTGCAAGGGTTTCGGGAGGCGCCTGCGGGCGCGTCCGGCTTCCTGCTTTCCTGTCCCGTCTTGTTCGGGCTGGCGGCTATCGGGCCGATCTATCCAGTCAAGCCAGATCATTGAGTACGCGCCGCGCAAAGTCAACAATTCGGAGGCTCGCGAAAAGCGCCTCGAATCAGCGCTTTTCGTGGGGGTTCCGGTCATGTCCGGGCATGACCCGAGGCGTCGGCGGGAGGCATGGCGCCGGGCCCGGGGCGGGCATGGTCGCGGGCGGAACTGCGGGCGTCCGGAATCATCGATTCGGCTGAACGTCTCCTTGATCGTGTCGAGCTCGCCAGGCGTCGATCGTCGCCCAATCGACACCCTTTTCCAGCGGAAACCTGTAGCGCGGGCCGATCGCCTCGATGGCCCGTGCGATCCTCCGCTCCTGGGCCGTATCCGCAGCGTTCGGCACGGTGTCCATGTCGCGGATCAGTCTTTCCAGGGCTGGTTCGTCCAGCAGTCCGGCCGCATGCGCCAGCAGGACGTGCTTGGCTCGCCGGAACCCGGACGGCGTTTCCACCAGCGTCCGGATGAAACCGGGATCGGCATCGGCATGGACGACGCATTCCGGCGCGTGCCGCGCGACCAGGCCGTGCAGCCCGTTCAGCGACGGCGGTACGTTGCGCAGAGATGCACGCAGCACGTCGTGAAGGTCGGATCTCCTGAACAGGCAGGTGGCGATCAGATCGTGGCCGATATGGAAGCTGCGGGCGGACGCCAGCATGTCCAGCGCCTTCCGCGGCCATGCGGCGGCGATGAAGAAACAGGCTTGTCGCAGCATCTCGTAGCGACGACCCCAGCGCGCGGAATCCGCGCTGGAATCGAGCCAACGCGCGTAATTCGCGACGAACTCGCAGCTCGCCCCGAAACCGCGGCGATGGCAGCGCAGGAACATGCCTCGAACGGCGCCCATCTGGGCGATCGAACTGATGGTGGACGACATCGGATGCGTATGCAGCGGAACATACTGCATGCCGTCTTCGAGCGCGGATCGATAGGCAATGAATATCCCGAAGATCGATTTCCATACCGGGTCCCGCAGCCGCTGCGGAAAGCCGTCCACGGCTTCGTTGGCCACGTAGGAGAAGTCGTACGAACTGTCGAACAGGAAGCGCACCGCAGCGACCACCCCGCCGAAGTCCTCCCATTGCCAGCCGTCGGGTTCGGGCGCGGCGATCCGCGCATACAGCGTCCACGTGCCGATGACTTTCTCGCTGCGGACCCGCAGCGATTCGTACATCCACTCGCGATACCGGTCCAGCGCCACTTCGAACGCCAGCAGCCGCGCGATTTCGTCGTCCGGGCAGTCCGGGGGTTCGCTCCATTCCACCGAGATGGCACGCGGCGTGAACACGAAACTCGCCTTGTGCGTCCCCATCGGGATCTCGATTTCGAACAGGCCTCTTTCGAAGCGCAGGACCTTGGTCGAACGACTGCTGAAAGTCGAACAGAAGGCCTGCAGTCGACGTATCCTGGACGGGAGTATCGCCGCCGGGATCGAATTTCCCGCGAGCAACCACTGGTGTATCAGGTTGTGCACGACATGCGCGTTCGCATAGGCAGGCGAAGCGTCGTCGGAAGCGACGATCTCCTCGAACTCGATTTTCCAGTTGCGGTCTTCGATCGAGAAGTCCGACGGCGTCGGGGACTGCGCCCACGCCTGCAGCCAGGCATCGAATCGATCCAGCACCGCATGGTCGCGGCTCTCGACCGCCGAAGGCCGGGCGAAATCGACCCAGGCCCGCAACAACTGCAGATAACGACCATGGCTCCCGTCGTCCGGCTCGGAAACCAAGGTCGTCAGTTGCGCTTTCAAGGTCGCGTCGTAGAGCTCGATCAACCCCCCGTGCACGACTTCGACGACGCCGGCGGTCTGCGCTAACGCGCGGCGGAATTCGGCGTAGACGGCGTTCAGCGCATACCCTTCCTCCGCTGCGCGCGCCGCGCCCGCGGCGCCGCGGAAACGGGCGACCTGCCGATGCAGCGAGAGGACGGTCGCGAGAATATCCGGCTGCGACGCGACCGAACGGACGACGGCGGCGAACACGGCGGGCGGGAAACCGAGCGCCGCGATGGCGTCGACCACATCCGGCGATACGCCCCCGACGTAGGCATCGGCGACGACCTGCACGTAGCCGGCCCGCTCTTCGTCGGCATGCACCGGAAGCAGTCCGGTTTCCCGGGCCACGCGGAGGATCCCCTCGAGTACGAGCCGGGCGGCGCGACGATCGCCCGCCTCCGCGAACGCCGATGCGCAGGACAGGATCGAGGCCAGGGCCCCGTCCGGTATCCATCGCGACTCGGCTTCGCAGCCCAGCAACGCCAACGGGATGCGCAGGTCCCGCTGCCGCAGCAGCGGCGCAATGTCCACCGGCAGCCGGGACAGCGCGGGCAACACGCCGGCCCGTTCGCCTGCGGACAAGGCATGGGCCGCGACGTAGGACGCGGCGTAGCCATCGACAACGCCATGGCCATCGCTCGCATGCACCGGCCCTGCAGACGCCAGCGCTGCAGACGCCAGGCGATCCGCAAAAGCGGACGGAGAACGGACACGGCCGTCGGTGTCCTCGATCCAGCACTGCGCGACCGGATACTCGCTGCGATGCAGAATGGCCGAGCGGGTTTCTTCGGCCAGGGGCAGCGCCGCCAGCGCTCGCCGCCAGTCATCGGTCTGGGCCTCGCTGTCCGAAGGGCGATCCCCGGACACGCACGGAACGAAGCAATCCGCGGGGATCGCGAGCAGCCGGACCGTCTCCGTCTCCACGAAGCGCAGAATGGCATCGTCGCCGAAGAAACACTGTCCCCTTTCGAACACCGCCGTGCGCGCCCCGGGAGGCACCTGACTCGTGTCGCCGATCAGGCAATGGACGCGCTGTTGCCTGAACATGATGCCGGCATGCTCTTCGCCGCTGCCTTCGTCGACGATCGCCATCGCGATGGCCGCACGCTCGGTCTCGCGGATATCGAGATAATGTCGCCACGCCGCGGCCAGGCTCGGCGCAACGATGCATGCGCCCATGGATCGAGCGCCCTGGATCAACAGCGTGGCGTCGATTTTCTCGAAACCGCCGCGAAGCGCGTCGAACGATGCCTGGGTCAGCAGGCCGACTTCCCGGTGGGCGGGCTCGAACTGCGCGGGTCTCGCCTGCAGCAGGTGCAGACGAAGGACGGAGGCGCGACGCAGACTTTTCCCGCGCCACAGCCACAGATCGGAAGCGGCGGGACGCAGCGCGGTGGCGGTCGCGACGCCTTCCGCCGTTTGCGCCGCCGCGAAGCCGAAACCGAAGGTATGCGCGCCGTTCATCGTCGCGGGATCGCGCGTCGATATCGTCGTGGCCGAAACGAAGCCGCAGTCCGTCGCGATCCCCCACTCGCAGTCGATCGCATCGAAACCGAGGCTCGAAGCCAGACCGGCGGCGAGACGATCGAGGCGATCGAGAGTCCCGGTGTCGAACCATGGGGCCTGATCCGGCTCGATCGCGGGTGCCACGCCGACATCGAGCAGGGGTTGCACGAAACACGGAATCGCCCCGGGGCGCTGCGGGCCCGATGTCAGCGCCTGTTGCCTGAGCGCATGTTCATGCAGCCCGCTCAGCGCCACCTTCGCGACGCATTCCGGCAAGGCGGCCGCCTCGTCGCAGATCACGCTGTCGTAGCCGCCGGCATTGATCTGATCGGCCGTATCCTCGATGCCGGAACTGCGCACGATCCATGGCGCTGGCCCGCAGGAGGCCGTTGCTTCCGCCGCGAGGTCCGGATGATTTCGGGCGAGGAGACTCGCATAGTGCCGGCAGAGCGTCTCGAACGACGTCCCGACCCACTCCTCGCCGATATCGATCGCAGCGACCGGAAACAGCGGGAGCACCAGTGCTTCCGTCTCCGGCAATTCGCGCAATCGCATCAACCGATCGCACTTGGGTCCGAATGATTGCACCGAAGACCTGCCTTTCTCGTCGTGCTTGCGCTGCCTCGGTTGGCCGGCGGCGGAATCGCCCGCCGGATCCGGGCCGGGCTCGCTCGAAAGCGGAAAACCCTGCCTCTCCACGGACGTCGCGCCGCGGGTCGTGTGCCGGCCGTCTTCGTTCGCGGTCGTCATCTGGACAGCGGTTCGAGTTCGGGCGCAAAGCCCTCGACAAGCCCGAGCATGCGCGTCGCACGACAACCGAAATCCATGTAGTGCGAACCGCGCCTGACGTGCAGCGCATCGAGCACCCAGGCAGGAACGCGCGCGACCTGCAGCCGGTCGAGCAGGCGGAGGGTATAGAACAATGCCGGCCTGAGGTCGGCTTTGGCGATCAGGTCGACCAGAACCGGCCAATCGATGTCCTGCCGCATGAGCAGGGCCGCCAGATAGGCGAGGTCCCGCTGCTTCGGGTCGTTGTGCACGGCGCTGCTTTCCAGATAGAAGCGCAGGGCGCCGGTCCATACATGATCGGCCGTCGAGAGCGTCACCGCGCCGGGGAAGACGCTGGGGACGGCGCGTTCGAACAGGGAATCGACTTCCATTCGAGCGAACAGGCCGCGATGGAGATCGATGACCTCCATCATCAGCCCGCGGCCTTCGTGAATGAACAGCGGTTCGAGACTGTAGCGGCTCGCGATCTCGGCTTCGCCCGGCCGCAGATCGATCTGCCTCAGACGGCAGAGCGGATACAGTTCGCGGTGCTGCTCTTCGTGCTTGCTGACGCGTTCTTCGGATTGTTCGACGATGCACCCGTTGACCGGGTCGTAGCCGGCGTGAACGAATCCCATTTCATGCAGCGCGCTTCGTGCATCTTCGATCCTGGAGGGATGCACCAGCATGTCGACATCGGTGCTGCTGGAGATCGCCTGGCCGGAAAAAACGCGCGCCCGCAGCTCGGCGCCCTTGAAGACGAGCGGCAGGATCCCGCGCGCCCGCAGCCCGGACGTGACCTCTGCGGTGAATTCGGCCTGCGCATCGGCCATGCATTGATAAATGCGCTGCAGGCCCTGTTCGACCTGGCCGCCCGCGAGGTAGTGCAGGCTGTCGACGCTCGCGTCCATCAGCGATGCGCGGACCCACTCCGACATCGGCTTGAGCGGCCCCAGGACGCGTCCGCTGCAGATCGTCGGCACGAGCGACAGCAGCGCGACATGGATGCGCGCCATCTTCGCGGCCGCAAGACAGGGGTCGCTCGGCTTTTCTTCGGACGCCAGGGCGGAAAGATCGCGGTGCCAGCGCATCGCCAGCGACGTCGTCGGAGTTTCGGCCCGTGAGAGCGTTTGCGCTGGTACGACCATGGGGTGGCTGGGATCAATCGATGCGACAGGTTCTTGCGGTTCGCGACGTCTTCACTCGCATTGGCGATTCATGCCCGAATCGAACCGAGGCCGGACACGGGTCGCTCGCTGCCGGCGCTCATGGAGGGGTGCAGGATCGCGACCCTGTGTGGCGGCAAGGCTCGACGACGATATCGGCCCACCCTCCTGGAGGAGGGCGGGAATCAGGATCGGACGCTGCCTTCGACGCTGCCCGGAATCCGGAGGATCACCGGGCAGCGCAAGGTGTCGCGCCTGAACGACTCGGACCGGCTCGACTCAGTGCGTCGCCGAAGGCTTCGCCAGAGGGAAGTCCATGTACAGGCTACGCAGCATGGGCACGACATCGGCCAGTTCCTGACCGAACGGCATCGGCTTGGCGTTGGCAGCGTTCGAATCCACTTCCATCAGCGCCAGGGAATGGCCCGCCTCGGAAATGACATCCGGTTCGACGGCCGTTTCCAGCTCGACGACATCGGACGCGCGCATGGTCATCGCGATCCTGGTCGGCTCCACCGCCGTGTCCAGACCGACCGTGCCCAGCGAACGCTTCGCCGTTTCGATCGCCGTCGTTTCCACCACCGTGTCCAGCTCGACCGTGCCCAGCGAGCGCTTCGCCGCTTCGATCGCGGTCGTTTCCACCACCGTGTCCAGTTCGACCGTACTCAGCGAGCGCTTCGCCGCTTCGATCGCCGTCGGCTCCACCGCGGTGTCCAGACCGACCATGCTGAGCGAACGCTTCGCCGCTTCGATCGCCGTCGGCTCCACCGCGGTGTCCAGACCGACCATGCTGAGCGAGCGCTTCGCCGTTTCGATCGCGGTCGTTTCCACCACCGTGTCCAGTTCGACCGTGCTCAGCGAGCGCTTCGCCGCTTCGATCGCGGTCGTTTCCACCACCGTGTCCAGCT
>JBIJAD010000159.1:0-8779 GCA_044345955.1 Lysobacteraceae bacterium | reverse complement strand
AGGCGAGACAACGAAATGGCAGCGACTGCCTGACGCTCAAGGCAAGACCATCATGCACTCGGGGTTGACAGGAAGCTCCTGACAGAATTGTTAGGCATCACCTGTGGGAACGATGGCAGCAGTCTCAACCATAAGGATGACTGCCCGTTCCGGAGCGCGTGTGCGATGTACAACGCCCTTTGGTACGACATAGCCCTGCTGGGGTTGTAACTCTATAGATTGACCCTCAAGGTCGATGATAAAACGGCCCTCAAGGACAAAGAAGAGCTCGTCATCATCATCGTGCTTATGCCAGTGATACTCCCCTTGCATCACACCAAGGCGGATCACAGAGTCGTTGACCTTGCACAAAGTCTGATTGAACCACTCAGCCTCCACGTGCGAGACGACACTAGGGATGTCGATCAGACTGAGCGGAGGGAACAGAATGTTCAGGTTGGTGGTGTAGGGGAAATCGCTTGGCTTTGACATGAGATGCCTCAAAAATTCGAAGTGATGCCTAACTAGGATTAGACCCCAAACTGGGGTGTATCACAGAGTCTGCCCCCGGCACTTCCGTCCGTCAACGCGACAGCAATCAATAAAATCAATCGAATACCGAGCAATCCACTACCTCGCGAGGTTAAGTATGGACCGTGTTATCCGGCATGCATGCCGGATAACACCTCAATATCCGGCTTATCCGACAAACATCGCCGCATTTCGGAAGCATCTAGGCAGACGCCAATAGACGGCTGCTCTCGAACCAGTCCGCGAGCATTTGCGATCAAGGCTACGAGAAAGCCACGAAACAGGAACACCCACTCTCCGACGTCAGCCTTCGATCTTGCGAGAGGTGTGCTCAGTCTCTCGCACCGGTCGTGACCCGGGCGAAGCGCAAATCCCTCCGCCGCCGCTGCGCGGCGTCGGCCCCCTTTTGCAAAGAGGGCGAAGGCAGCGGCCTGAAGGCCGCTCTGCCGGGGGACTATGCAGTGCGCGGCTGCGAGAGCGGTGCGCTCGTGCAGTGCGGCGCGGTCGATGTCGCGAACCGCTCAGCCTTCGCGATCTTTCAGAAACCGCGCCATCGACACATTCGTCGGCGACGGCGCGAATTCGCCGGCGACGTCGACGAAGCCGCGCATCACCGCGATCTCGCGCGGGGTGCGGTTGAGGGCGTCGCGGCCTTCGGGTGCGGCGCCGTCGCGCAGCAGTTGGCGGGTGGTCTGCAGCAGGCCGTGCAGCGCGGCGAGGTGCAGCGGGCCGAAGCCGCGCGGGTCGCGGACCTGCAGGCTGGCGCCTTCGTCGAGCAGGCGGGCGAGACCGGCGAGCACCACGTCCTCGTCGCAGGCGGTGCCGGGTTCGGCGCGGGCGCCGAGCAGCAGCAGCAGCGGGGTGACGCCGCCGGCGGCGGGCGCGTCGGGGTCGGCGCCGGCCAGCAGCAGCGCATCGAGCAATGCGATCAGGCGGCGGCGGTCGCGGCAGGTGAAGCCGAACAGCGCGGCGCAGTGCAGCGGGGTCAGGCCCTGGGCGTCGGCGGCGTTGATGTTGGCGCCGGCGGCGAGCAGGCGGGTGCAGACATCGGGCAGGCCGAGCGCGGCGGCGAGCATCAGCACGGTGACATCGCCGGGCAGACGCTGTTCGAGCGTGGCGCCGGCGCCGAGCAGGCGATCGACGATCTCGAGCTGACGCATGCTCACCGCCGCCGACAGCGGGGTGGCACCGGTGCGCGCGGCGAGGCGCGGGTCGGCACCGCGCGCGAGCAGCAGTTCGACCACCGCGCGATGACCGCCGCCGGCCGCGCGCAGCAGCGCGGTGCAGCCCTGCGCGTCGACGGTGTCGATCGGCATGCCCAGATCGAGCAGCTTGCGCACCGCGTCGACGTCGCCGCCGATCGCGGCCTGCGGCAGATCGGTCGGACGCAGGGCACGCGCGGGCAGCGGCCAGTGGCGCCAGTCGAGCCAGTCGGCGAGATCGCGGCGGCCGCTGGCGAGGGCGACGCCGAGCGGCGTCTGGCCGTCGGCGGCGCGCACGTCGGGCGAGGCGCCGTGCAGGATCAACAGACGCAGGATCGGTTCGCGACGCAGCGCGGCGGCCAGATGCAGCGCGGTCATGCCGTGCTGGTCGCGCGCGTCGAGGGCGACGCCGATGGCGATCAGGCGCGCGATCAACGCGGTCCAGCCCAGGCGCACGGCGAGGGTCAGCGGCGGGTCGCCGCCGTCGCTCACCGCGAACGGATCGGCGCCGCGTTCGAGCAGATCGAACGCGCATTTCTCGAGGCCGCGATCGGCGCGATCGGCGGCGACGCAGGCGGCGAGGAAACGGGCGAGACCCCCGGCGCCGGCGGGCGAGACGCCGCGGCGCAGCAGCGCCTGCAACGCGGGCAGCGCGGCCGGGCCCTGCGCCAGCCAGGCGAACATCGGGGTGTCGCCGGCGGCGTCGCGGACTTCCGGGTCGGCGCCGTGGGCCAACAGCCAATCGATCACGGCCGGCGGCGCCGGCGAATCGCCGTCGCGCAGCAGCGCGCCGAGTTCGGCCGCGGACACCAGCGGCAGCAGCCGTTCGCACTGCGCCGCGTTGCTCGCCTGCAGCCCGCCGCCGTCGTACAGCGCATCGCGCAGCAGATCGAGCGGGGGGCGATCCGGCGGCGGCGGTTCGTCGGCGGCGACCGGGCCGACGCTGGCCGGCAGCAGATAGGTCTCGTCGATCGCCGCGACCAGCGCCCAGCGCCCGGCGGCGGCGGCGTGATCGATCGCGCGGCGGCCGTCGGCGTCGCTGTGCGCGGGGTCGAGACCGAGGTCGAGCAGCGCGCGGATCAGCGCCGGCGACGGCGCGTCGGCGCGGCAGGCCAGGATCAGCGCATCGCGGCCGTGGGCGTCGCGCACCTTCGGGTCGGGACGCGCCGCCAGCAGCGCCTGCAGTGCGGGCAGGCGGCCGCCGCGCGCGGCTTCGAGCAGCGGGGTGCGCCCGTCGGCGTCGCGCGCATGCACGTCGGCGCCTGCGCCGAGCAGCACGCCGACGATCTCGGCGTGACCGGCGAACGCGGCTTCGTGCAGCGCACTGCGTCCGCGCGGATCGCGCGCGTCGGCGCGGGCGCGATGCTTGAGCAGCAGTTGAACGCCGGCCGGGTCGTCCTCGTCGCCGCCGGCGGCGGCGAGCAGCGCCGGCAGCGCGCCGGGCAGATCGGGTTTGGCGCCGCGTTCCAGCAGGAACCGCGCCAGCCGCCAGTTGCCGGCGGCGCAGGCCAGCGCGAGCGGGGTCGCGCCTTCGCCGTTGCGCTCGTCGATCGCGGCGCCGGCGTCGCGCAGCAGCGCGGCCACACCGGCATCGGAACTGCGCGCAGCGTGATGCAGCGGGGTGTTGCCCTCGGCGTCGGCGATGCGCGGATCGGCGCCGTTGGCGAGCAGGGTCATCACCGCTTCGGGGCGGCCGTGCCAACTGTCGCGGGTCGCGGCGATCAGCGCGGTCATGCCGGCGTGGACGGCATTGAGATCGACGCCGTGCGCGATGAGGGTGCGCAGCAGACGCAGGTCGGGCAGTACCGCGGCCAGCATCGGCAGGCTGCGCTGATCGCGATCCTCGATTAACGGCGTCGCATGCGGATTCGCGCCGGCATCGAGCAGCGCCAGCGCGCGTTCGACCCGGCCGTGACGGGCGGCGTCGTACAGCGCGGCCTCGAGATCATCGTCGCTGGCGACCGCGGCGTCGGCCTGTTCCTCGGCCAGCGCCGCTTCGAGCAGGGCTTCGGCGCTGACCGGCGAGGGCGACGGCAGGCGCAGCAGTTGGCGATGAGCCAGCGGCCACAGCAGCGCACAGCCGGCGGCGAGCGCGATGCGCGCGGTCGGGGTGAGCAGATCGGGCACCGCCAGCAGCAGGATGCCGGCCAACGGCAGCGCCAGCAGCAGGGCCGCGCCGAGGCCGCGCCAGTCGCGGGTGTCGGTGTCCATCAGCGCGCGCCAGTGGCTGCGCAGGGTGCCGCCCTCGCCCTCCAGCCAGCGCCACAGCGGCCAGGTGCGCCACAGCCCGATCAGTGCGCCGCCGGCGACCGCGCTCAGCGCCAGCGCCGAACCGAGCGTGCCGGCCTGACGCAGCCCGGTCAGCGGCCAGGCGATCGACGCGAGGAACGGCGCCAGCGCCAGCAGCCAGAGCAGCGCGATCGCGAGGGCATCCTTCGGCGCCGGGCGGCCGCCGCGCATCGCCAGCGCGAACGCCGGCTGCGCCAGCCAACCGGCGAGCACGGTCAACGCCGCGCCGGGCCAGCCGCCGGGGGTCCCGCCCGCAGCGCCGGCGAGCGCGGTCAGCAGCAGACCCGCGAGTAGCGGCAGCGCGGCGATCCGCGACCGCGGCGCGGTGTCGAGGACACGCGTTTCCGACGCATCCATCGCCGCGTCCTGCGTGTCGGAAGCCTGCTCGTCGCGGGCGCGCGCCTCAGCCATCCGTGCCCCAGTCCGAGGTCATCGGATCCAGCGCGGTCGGCGGGAACTGCAGATGGAAGCCCTGCGCGGCCAGATTCGCACGCACGACCGCGGCATCGGCGCGGGCGAGCCTGCGTTCGGGCGTCAGCTCGACTTCGAGCACGAACTGCAGCGTGCCCAGTTGCTGGCGGATCGGCCCGGGCAGGCGCTCGAAATCGTCGCGCGCGGCGAGGTAGACATAGGTGTCGGCCTTCCGTGGGCTCTTGTAGACAAAGGCGTGCATGGCCGGACGGTCGATGCTCGGGGGCGGCGGACGGAAACACCGGCGGCCCGCCGGGAAGGCGGGACGGGGACCTCGGCGCCTCAGGCCCGGAGAGGCCTGCCCCTGTCAAATCAAACGCTTGCGCGCGCGACTTGCGGCGGATGCATCCAAGTATCGCCCAACTGCCGGATATCGTGGAGATTCGCGGCGAATTGTGCGGCAAAGCACGGTTCGGGGCCAGCGATTCGTCACAGTGCGCCCGCACGGGCGTGACCATCGGCCCGGGGGCGTGCGGTGGGCGGCCGGCTAAGCTCAGCGGTTCCGTTTCCGGGCCGCCCCGCCATGCGCAACCGACACCCCGCTCCGCTTCGCCTGTCCGCCGTCGCCGCCGGCCTGCTGCTCGCGGCCGGACATGCTCTCGTCCAGCCGGCCTTCGCCCAGCCGGCCGAGCCGCTGACCCTCGACCGGATCATGGCCGACCCCGACTGGATCGGGAACGGCGTCGAACAGATGTGGTGGTCCTGGGACGGGCGCAATGCGCTGTACACCCGCAAGCGCGACGGTGCGACCATCCGCGATGTGTGGTCGGTGCCCGTCGCCGCCGGCGCGCCGGCGAAGGTCGGCGACGGCGAACGCGCCGCGCTCGACGCGGCGCGTCCGGCCTTCGACGCCGCACGCACGCGGATGGCCTTCGCGCGCAACGGCGACATCTTCGTGCGCGACCTGCGCAGCGGCGCGTTGACGCAGCTCACCCGCAGCGAGGCGCAGGAATCGCGTCCGCAGTGGAGCCGCGACGGCGCGCTGGTGTGGCGCGCGGGCAACGACTGGTTCCGCTGGACCGCGGCGAACGGCAGCGTGCAGGCCGCGAACGTGCTGGCCGCGGACGATCCGGCCAAGGCGCCGCCCGCCGACGATCTGCGCGATCGCCAACTGCGTCTGATCGACACCCTGCGCGAGGACCGCGAACGCCGCGAAGCCGCGCGCGCGCAGGATCTGGCCTGGCGTCGCGCCGACCCCACCCGCACGCCGGCGCCGGTGTATCTGGGCAAGGGGGTGGAGATCGCCGACAGCGCGCTCTCGCCGGACGGCCGCTGGTTGCTGGTGGTGACCACCACCAAGGGGGCCGAAGCCGGCCAGGCCGGCAAGATGCCCAAGTACGTCACCGAATCGGGTTACGAGGAATTCGAGGAAGTGCGCACCCGCGTCGGCCGCAACGCGCCGCTGCCGCACCGCCTGTGGCTGGTCGACATCGGGCAGGCGAAGGCGAGCGAACTGAAGTTCGACACGCTGCCCGGGATCGGCGTCGATCCGCTCGCCGATCTGCGCAAGGCCGCGAAGCAGGAACCGCTGAAGGGCGACCGTCCGGTGCGGATCGAGACCGACGGCGACGGCAGCGGCCCGGCGATCCACTGGAGCGGCGACGGCCGCAACGTCGCGGTGCTGGTCCGCGCGATCGACAACAAGGATCGCTGGATCGCGACGGTCGATCTCGCCGGCGCGAAGCTGCAGCCGCGCCATCGCCTCACCGATCCGGCCTGGATCAACTGGAACTACAACGAATTCGGCTGGCTGCCCGACGGCCGCACGCTCTGGTATCTGTCCGAAGAGAGCGGCTTCTCGCATCTGTACACGCTCGCCGTGGAGGGCGCCGCGAAGCCGCGCGCGCTGACGTCGGGCAGGTGGGAAGTCTCGACCCCGGCGCTGTCCGCCGACGGCGCCCGCTTCCGCTTCCTGTGCAACCGCGCCTGGCCGGGCGATTACGAAGTCTGCGAGGTGCCGGTCGCCGGCGGTGCGGTGCGCGAACTGACCACGCTCGACGGGGTCGAGGATTTCGTCGAGTCGCCCGACGGCGCGCGCCTGCTGGTGCGGCATTCCGACAGCGATCTGCCGCCGCAACTGGCGGTGGTCGAAGGCGGCGCCGCGCGCGACCTCACCGACACCCGCAGCCCCGAATTCCGCGCGCTCGACTGGATCGAACCGGAGATCGTACGCGTCCCGTCGAAGCACGGCGCCGGCACCGTCTGGGGCAAGTACTACGGCCCGAAGACGCTCGAACCGGGCAGGCGCTATCCGATCGTGATGTTCGTGCACGGCGCCGGCTATCTGCAGAACGTGCACGACCGCTGGCCGGTGTATTTCCGCGAACAGATGTTCCACAACCTGCTGGTGCAGCGCGGCTACATCGTGCTGGATCTGGACTTCCGCGCCTCCGAGGGCTACGGCCGCGACTGGCGCATCGCGATCTACCGGCAGATGGGCACGCCGGAACTGGAGGACTATCTCGACGGCCTCGACTGGCTGGTCGAGACCCGTCAGGGCGACCGCGACCGCGCCGGCATCTACGGCGGGAGTTACGGTGGTTTCATGACGTTCATGGCGCTGTTCAAGAAACCCGGCACGTTCAAGGCCGGCGCCGCGCTGCGCCCGGTCACCGACTGGTCTCAGTACAACCACGAATACACCAGCAACATCCTCAACACCCCGGAACTCGACCCGGAAGCGTTCAAGCGCAGTTCGCCGCTGGAGTTCGCCGACAAGCTGCAGGACCACCTGCTGATCGCCCACGGCATGATGGACGACAACGTGTTCTACAAGGATTCGGTGATGCTGGCGCAGCGCCTGATCGAACTGCGCAAGCACGATTGGGAACTCGCCAGCTACCCGCTGGAGCGTCATGGCTACACCCGCCCGCAGTCGTGGTACGACCAGTACCGGCGGATCTACGAGTTGTTCGAGCGGACGCTGAAGTGATGGAACGGGCGGATTCCGGCATATTCGGACCGCCCACGCTCGCGAAGAACGATTCTCATCCGCAAACGCGCCCCGCAGGTTCAACGCCGGACTAACGACTCCCGAACACGAAACTCACATCCGCGCCGCGATCATGGCGCGATGCTGAAATTTCCGACCCGACGCCCGCAGATCGGCGTCAACACCCTCCTGTTGCTGGTCGCGACGTACATCGTGGTCGCGCTCAACATGCGATTCTGGTCCATCGTGCTCGCCACGCAGGACATTTCCTCCGCGTACGATGTCGGGGTGCTGGCGGCGGTGGCGGTCGCGCTGTTCGCGCTGACCCTGCTGATGCTGCTGCCGCTGGGTCTGCCGTGGCTGCTGCGGCCGGGGCTGGCCGCGACACTGCTGCTGGCGGCGGGTGCAGCCCATTTCATCGGCGATTACGGCGCGGTGATCGATCGCCATGCGCTGGCCAGTGTCTACGAGACCGATCCGCGCGAAGCCGTGGAGTGGATCAATCCGCGCATGCTGATCGCGATCGGCCTGCTCGGCGCGCTGCCCGCGGCGGCGCTGTGGTGGGTGCGGATCGACTGGCGGCCGCCGCTGCGCGAGGCGCTGTCGCGGCTGCTGCTGGGCGCGAGCGCGGCATCGCTGCTGGGGCTGGCCGCGTTCGGCTTCGGCAAGGACGTGGCTTCGCTGTTGCGCAACCGAATGGAACTGCGCCATATCGCCAACCCGTTCGCCCTGCTCGCCGCGCAGCTGTCGTACCGGGACCACGCCCGCGACCGCGCTCGCGGCTTCGTGCGGATCGCCACCGATGCCCATCGCGGTCCGGCGCTGCCGGCCGCGCATCGACCGCTGGTGCTGGTGCTGGCGATCGGCGAATCGATGCGTGCGGCCAGTCTCGATCTCGACGGCTACGAACGCGACACCGATGTCGAACTGCATCCGCTGCCGCTGGTGAACTTCCCGCAGGTGCGCAGCTGCGGCACCAATACCGCGACCTCGCTGCCCTGCATGTTCTCGGGGCTGGGACGCGAGGACTACGAGGACGGCGCCGCGAAACATCGCGAAAACCTGCTCGATGCGCTGATGCGCGCCGGTTACGACGTGCTCTGGCTGGACAACAACACCGGCAGCAAGGGCCTGGCCGCGCGCGCCGAGGAATACAGCCCCGGCACCCGCACCTATCCGCAGTGGTGCACCGCCGACGGCTGCCACGACGAGGTGCTGGTGGCGGAACTGGCGCGACGATTGCCGGCGATCCACCGCGACACCGTGATCGTGCTCCATCTGCTGGGCAGTCACGGGCCCGCCTACCACGCGCGTTATCCGTCGGCATTCGCCGCATTCACGCCCGAATGCCGCACCACCCGGCTGCAGGACTGCA
>JBIJAD010000158.1:0-8825 GCA_044345955.1 Lysobacteraceae bacterium | reverse complement strand
GATGCATCGCGCCTACTACCACGTCTTCCCGGACCGCCGCCTGCCCGACCTCTACGAGCGCGATCTCGGCCAGGTGTTTCCGCTCACCGCACCGGGCAACTTCACCGAAGTTCCGGAACTGGGCTGGGTCTGGACGACGTTCTACGGCTATCAGTGGGACCTCAACTGGTCCAATCCCGATGTGTTCGTGGAGATGGCGCTGATCCTGCTGCGGCTCGCCAACCGAGGCATCGAAGCCTTCCGCCTGGATTCGACCGCGTATCTGTGGAAACGCGTCGGCACCGCGTGCATGAACCTGCCGCAGACCCACACCCTGCTGCAGGCGCTGCGCGCGGTCGCCGACATCGTCGCACCGGGCGTGCTGCTCAAGGCCGAGGCGATCGTGCCGGCGCGCGAGCTGCCGCCCTATTTCGGACTGCGCGACGCTGCGCGCGTGGACGCCGGCGACGATGACGACCACGACGCCACCGCGCCGCAGCGCGAATGTCATCTGGCCTACCACAGCACGCTGATGGCGGCGCTGTGGGCCGGACTCGCGGAACGCCGCGGCGATCTGGTCGGCGACGTGCTCGCACGCACGCCGGCGCTGCCCGCGGGCTGCGGTTGGCTGACCTATCTGCGTTGCCACGACGACATCGGCTGGAACGTGCTGCGCGAGGAAGCCGCGGGCGGTACCGATCGCGCGCCGTTCGATCTCGCGCGGATCGCCGCGTTCTATGCCGGCGCCCCCCCCGACAGCTACGCCCGCGGGCGCCGTTTCCAGAGCGCCGGCGACGCCGTGCACGGCAGCAACGGCATGACCGCCGCGTTGTGCGGCATCGACGCGGCGCGCAGCACGGGCGACCCCGCCGCCCTGGCGGCCGCCGAACGCCGACTGCTGCTGCTGTACGGCGTGGCGCTCGCGGTCGCCGGCCTGCCCACGTTGTACATGGGCGACGAGATCGCGCTCGGCAACGACGAGAGCTACATCGACGATCCCGCGCGCGCCGGCGAAGGCCGCTGGCTGCAGCGCCCGGCGATGGACTGGCCGGCCGCGGAAGCCGCGGCCCGCGGCGACGACGCGGACACCGCCGGACGCATCGGCGCGGCGCTGCGACGGATGCTCGCAACGCGCGCACTGCTGCCCGCGCTGCGTGCGGACACCGCGACCCGCGTGCTCGCCTTCGACGATCCCGCCCTGCTCGGTCTGCTGCGCGGCGACGACGTGCTGGTGCTGTGCAACTTCGCCGAAGAGACGCGTACGCTGTCGGCACCGCCGCCGGAGCTCGCCGGCAGCCGCTGGCGCGACGCGCTCGTCGCGGACGCCGCGTCGGAAGCCTGGCCGGCGTCCCTGCCCGCCCACGGCCTGCGCTGGCTGCAGCGGGTCTGAACGCAGCCACCATGAGTCGGGATCAGCAGATGGGCACAGATCTCTACGCCGCGATCGAAGCCGGCGGCACCAAATTCGTCTGTGCGATCGGCACCCGCGACGGCCGGCTGCTCGAATCCACCCGCTTCGCCACCCGCGCACCGGCCGAGACCCTGGGCGCCGCGCTCGATTTCTTCCTCAGCGCCGGCCCGCGCCACGGCCCGCTGCGCGCGCTCGGCATCGCCAGCTTCGGCCCGCTCGAACTCGACCCGCGCGCACCGGCCTACGGCCGTCTGCTGCGCACGCCGAAACTCGCCTGGCGCGACGCCGACCTGCGCGCGCCCTTCGCCGCTCTGAACATCCCGATCGCCCTCGACACCGACGTCAACGCCGCGGCGCTGGCCGAAAACATCTGGGGAGCAGGCCGCGGACTCGAATCGCTGGCCTACGTCACCGTCGGCACGGGCATCGGCGCCGGCATCGTGGTCCACGGCCGCAGCCTGCGCGGCCTGCTGCATCCCGAGGTCGGGCATATCCGTCCACGCCGGCATCCGCACGACGCCGGCTTCGGCGGGATCTGCCCGCATCACGGGGACTGTCTGGAGGGCCTCGCCAGCGGCCCCGCGATCGTCGCCCGCCTTGGCCACGAACTGCGCGCCGCCGCACCCGATCATCCGATCTGGGCGCTCGAAGCCGACTACCTCGGCCAACTCTGCGCGCAACTCGCGCTCACCGTCTCCCCGCAGCGGATCGTGCTCGGCGGCGGCGTCATGCAGCACGCGCACCTGTTCGCACCGATCCGCGAACGCACCCGCCACTGGCTCGGCGACTACCTCGCCCGCGACCAGCTCGAACGCGACATCGCCGACTACATCGTGCCGCCGGGACTGGACGACCGCAGCGGCATTCTCGGCGCGCTGCGGCTGGCGGTGATCGCGGACGAGCACCCACGGCCTGCGGCATCGCAACGACCATAGGATGATGCCTTGGTGCACCGTTTTTCCGCAGGCACCGCAAACGAAAAGCACCCGTGGTTTCCCTTCTCCCCGAATACGCGGGAAAGGCGGCCGAAAGCCGGATGAACAGCCATCGGCCGGTGCGCACGTGACGAAAAGGAACGACACTTGGCCCGGCGCGATCTCCGCACGCGTCGGGTCATCGAAACGTGGAGATGAACCCGACTACGGTGTTGCTGCGGTCTCAACCGTAGCGATCTCGAAACGCATGGCTGCGCCGCGAGGAAAAGACGACCGTTTCGCCGTGGTCGAGGTGCACGACCAGACGCGAATCCGCCAAGGTCTCCAGTCTGGCGACATGATCAAGACCGAAGATCTGCTGTCGATTGCCGCGATAAAAACGATCTTCCGGTAACAACGTCTCCAGCGCAGTCAGACTGCGGGAACTCAATATCGAAGTCGCCGGGCGACCATGCACGATCCGGCTATAGTCGCCGGCCGCCTCGATCAGACGGATCTCGCTCAACTGGATCAGCACTGCGCGCGCACCGTCCTTGACGAACAGACGTGTTGTTTCACGAGACGCCCAGCGTTCCGCACGTTGCCCGGCAATCGCGCCTGCGGACAGCAGGCGTTGCTGAAGACGTGACAGCGCCACCGAGAGCTCGTTCGGATCAACCGGTTTCATCAGATAATCCAAGGCATGGGTGCGGAACGCACGCACGGCGTGATGATCGTAAGCGGTGACGAAGATCGTTTCCGGCGTGATGCCGAGACGATCAAGCAGATCGAATCCGCTGCCGTCCGGCATTTCGATGTCGAGCAACAGCAGATCGATGGCCTGCCCGCGCGTCCGCATCCGCCGGCAGGCCGCCTCCGCATCGGCCACGGTCGCGGCCTCGCCGACGATCTCGATGTGCGGATGCGCGGCCAGCAGGCGGTGCATTTCGCTGCGCGAGAGCGGTTCGTCGTCCACGATCAGCGCGCGGATGCGGGTCATGGCGTCGCTGCATCCGGCGCCGGCTCCACGCGCGGCGACCACGTCATGGACGCGACCACCGTACCCGCATCCTGGCCGATCGCGACCAGGCTGTCGTCGCCATACAGCAGCCGCAGCCGTTCCTGCGACAGTTCGAGCCCACGGCCTTCGCCATGCAGTGCAGACAGCGCGCCGGTATTGCGCACCTCGACGTGCGCGCGACCACCGGCGTAACGGACGCGCACCACGATCTCCACCGTCGATACCCGACGCCCCACGCCGTGTTTCACCGCGTTCTCGACCAGCGTCTGTACGATCAACGGCGGCAGCCGCAGCGCGGAGTCCGCGTCGGCGGTATCGATGCGCCAGCGCATCCGCTCGCCGAAGCGCAGCGATTCCAGCGACAGATAGCTTTCGACGATCCGCAGTTCGTCGGCGAGCGCGTGCTCGCTGGACTCGGACGCATTGAGCGTCTCCCGCACGAGGAACGACAGATCGGTTACGGCGCGGCGCGCGGCCTCGGGGTCTTCGGCGATCAGCGCGCGGATGGTGTTCATTGCGTTGAACAGGAAATGCGGCTGGACCCGCGCCTGCAACGCCGCCAGACGCGCTTCGCCCGCGAGCTTGGCCTGTCGTTCCATTTCGACCTGCGCTTGCAATCGCTGCGATTCCGCTGCGATCGCGCGCTGCGCGGCCCTTACCGCTGCATAGCCCAGGCACCATGCCAGCGCCACAAAGACCGCATTTCCGCTGCGCGCGGCGACGTAAACCATCAGCCTTTCGCGCGGCGTCAGTTGGTCCAGATTGAGCGGGCCCATCCCCAGTATCTGGGTCGCAATGCCGGTCAGCAGCATCGCGAATGCAATCGCGGTCACTGCCAGCACCCATCGCCAGCCCGCGCGCTGCACCGATGCGCCCGCACGCGACAACCAACGATGGCACAGATGACTGGCGGATGCGCCTGCGACGATCTGCATGGACACACCGAAGACATAGGGCTCGTGCAGCGCGCCGAGCCCGATGTTCAGCACGAACGGGGACAGCAGGATCAGGGACAGCATGCCCCAGAAGCCGATCTGCAGTCTGTCGTAGAGTCGATGCATCGTCATGATCAGGGCAATCGTGGAACCCGTTGGGCGCGGCCGCGCGGGGGCGCCCGCATCATCGCAGAAACCGCGCGTCCGCGACGGTCGCCGATCGCGGGCGCGGGTCCGGTCACGGCGTCTTCGTGGCGGCGTCCAGCGGCAGGGCGTCGGTCAACGGCAGGAAGGTGTCCGCCATGGTGTCGCTGCGCTCGCGCGCGCTCTCGAAGGCGATCAGCCGCACCACGACACGCTGCTGCGCGACATCGATGCGCAGGAACTGTCCGCCATCGCCGGTGGTGACGATCGTATTCAGATCGCCGGTGAAACGGACCGGTGCCCGGCGCATGCCCGCCTGCATCGCCGCGATCCGCGCGGCGCGGAAATTCCGGAGCTTTTCTGGCGGCAGCGCGTAGAAAGCGTCATAGAACGCCGATATCCCCAGATGGCCGTGTTCGCGCAGCCACTTCGCCATCCCCGGGTCGAGGCCGTGCGCGATCATCCGCTTCAGACCCGCCTCGTCCACGACCGTGCGTTCGGTGGACGGATGCGGGCGGATTTCCTGCCACCACAGGCCGTTGGGCCGGTGCAGTTCGATGTCCGCCTTCAGCGGCAACGCCAGATCGAACCAACGTTCCGGGATGATCCGCCGATCCGCGTATTGGCCCCGCGCCATCACCAGAATGCCGATCTTCACCAGATCCATCGGCATCATCGCGATCCCGGCATGGCAGTACGAGGCCCCGCTGCGGTCGCGACTCCATTCCAGTCGGGTGATGCCCAGCGGATCGAAGATCTCGCGGCGCATGTAGTCCTGCACGTCCTCGCGGGTCACGCTGCGGATCACGCCGCACAGCAGTTGCATCCCGCGGTTGTCGTACTGGCCGCCGATGCCCGGCGGCTCTCCCGAAGGTTCTGCGGAAATCGCCGAAGCCAGCGCGCTGTAGGCCTGCTGCACTTCCAGTCCGAACGGACGCTCGGTCTTCAGACCGGTGCTGTGTTCCAGCACATGGCGCACAGTGATCGCTTCGCGCCCGTCGCCCTTGAACTCCGGCAGGTACTTCGACACCGGATCGTCGATCGACGCGATCCGCCCCTCGGCGACCAGCTTGCCGATGCCCAGGCCCACGATCGCCTTGGTGATCGACGCGAGCTGCAACGGCTGCGCGCCGGCTTCGTCGTAATCGACGACGGGCAACGCACCGTTCTCGTACACGATCAGTGCCGAACTGCGGTGCGCACGCGACGCCTCACGCAGCGCCTCCAGCGGCGATCGCGTCGCTGACGCCACCGGGGGCGCGGCTGCCGACGCCGCATCGGCCGCTGCGAAAACAGGCGGTACCGCCAGCGCGCAGATCAGCGCGGCGGGCAACAGACAGGACAGCGCGGCGCAATCGCCGTCGATCACGGGACGCAGGGGCATGGCGGGCCTCGGTGGATGGGGAGGCGCATTCTTCTTCGCCTTGGCGCCCGCTGCCAGCAGGTTTCCGGCGAGCGTCGGAAAGTGGGGGGCGACCGTGCGCAGCGGCATCCTCGGCGCGTGTGCCTGGCGGTCGCGACGCATCGCACCGCCGACACGTCGGCCGGGTGAGCGGAATCGCGGCGAGACCGAGGTTGCATTCGTCGTGCAAGACGGCACCATCGTCATACCGGCGAAGGGCGGAGTCGAACATTTGCAGACGGTTCCCAGCCGAAAGCGCGCGTCGGCGATCGTGTGACTTGCAGGCCGGATGCCGTGCACCCGGCCTGGACGTTTCGGAGATGATGCGGAGTCGCCGCCCGGGCTGCGGGCTGTGGTGGGACCTTGCCTGGGCGAGCGCATTGCGGAAACACGGGGCGGGCCAGGTGGGGTGTGGCGATCTTGCCGATACGCTCCACGCACCTGGCGAATCTTCAACCGCGAACGGCGGGCCCTGCATCGACGTCTCCGGACCCTCGGCGGCCTGACGTCAACCAGGCCAGGACGAGCACCCCGCACACCGCCGACAGCACCGAGCCGCCGATGATTCCGACCTTGCCCGAATCCAGATGCTCCGCATCCAGCGCGAGTTCGGCAATCAGCAATGCCATCGTGAAACCGATTCCCGTCAGCAGCGCGCCCCCGGCGAGATACGGCCAGGACAGTCCCTCCGGGCGTGTGCCCGCGCGCAGTCTCGTCGCCAGAAAGGCGAAGAGCACGACGCCCAGAGGCTTGCCGCAGAACAAACCGATCGTCACCGCGCTCGCGAGGCGCCAATCCACGGCGACCGTCGACAGCGGCAATCCGGCATGGGACAACGCGAACACGGGCAGGACCACGAAGGCCACCCAGGGATGCAGCACCATCTCGAGTCGTTCGAGCGGGGAAAGCGCCTCGCGTGCGGCGACACCGACACGCCGCAGATCCTGCCGATCCACCGTATCGCCGCTCCAGTGCTCACCCCGCGGGTAGGCCCCGACCCTGGCCAGGATCGCCTGCAGACGACTGTCCTTGACCCAGCTTCGCGCCGGCGTCATCAGCCCGAGCACGACGCCCGCCAGCGTCGGGTGGATACCCGACCGATCGAACGCCAGCCAGACCACGCCGCCGAACAGGGCATACACCGGGATCCGGCGTATGCCGATGCGATTCAGGGCGACGATGACCGCCAGCGCTGCCGCGGCCCACGCGATCGCCGACCAGTCCACACGACCGCCATAACCGATCGCGATCACCATGATGGCCCCGATATCGTCGAAGATCGCCACGGAGAGCAGGAATACCCGCAGTTGAGTCGGTATTCTGCGTCCCAGCAACGCCAGGCATCCGATCACGAACGCCGTGTCCGTCGCCATCACGACGCCCCATCCGCGGATCGCCGATTCTCCGCGTTCTATCGACAGGAAGATCAGGGCCGGCACCAGCATCCCGCCCAATGCCGCCGCCATCGAAAAGCTCGCCACACGCAGGGTGCGCAGTTCTCCGAGCACCATCTCCCGCTTCAGCTCCAGAGCGACGACGAAGAAAAACAGCGTCATCGCGGCGTCGCCGATCCAGCGTTTGATCGAACGCGAGAACTCGATCTCACCCGACCTGATGCCGATCGGCGTGTCCCAGAATCCCGCGTACTGCGCGGACCAATGCGAATTCGAAGCCGTCAAGGCGACCATGACGCACAACAACAACAGGACCGATGCGGCTGCTTCGATGCGGAGAAATCTGGCGAATGGCTGCGACAACCGGTCCACCGGTTCCCGGGGGAGGCCTGCGAGATCATCGCTCATGCAAGCGCCTTCGAACCGGAAACGCCGGCGTGATGCCAAGTCTACGCCCGACGATCGGATACAGCGTCATTTTTTCTCGCCGCAGACGTCGATCGACACGCCTGGAAGACGGCATTGTCGCGATCCGGAACATCGATTCACCGCATGAACGCGCGCATTTCGACTTTACATTCGATTAACAAGAAGAAGCGCATGCTGCGTTGGCACTACGACGCAATGTCGTAACAGCCGCTCGGCGGCGCCGCATGTCCTCCCCCACTTTCCGCCCTGAGCGCTTTTCCTGCCCTCGCAGGTTGCGGCTTCGGCCGCCTATACGATGCGCATGCACGCGCATCCACCCAGAAGGTCATCGAACATCATGAATACCGTCACCAACCATCCGAACACGCCCGTCGCCAAGAACATCCTCGAAACCGCAGCCGCCAAGGGCTCGTTCAAGACCTTCGGCAGGGCCGTCGAACGCGCCGGCCTGAGCGACACTCTGCGCGGCACCGGACCTTTCACGGTCTTCGCACCGACCGATGCCGCATTCGACAAGCTGCCGCCGGGGCGCCTGGAAGTCCTGTTCAAGCCCGAGAACAAGGAAGAACTCGTTTCCCTGCTGAACTACCACGTCGTCGCCGGCCGCAAATCGATGGCCGACGTGGGCAAGTGGGAAGCCGCCAGAACGGTCAACGGCCTGTCGGCACCGATCAAGATGACCGGCGACAAGGTCACCATCGACGGCGCACAGATCTCCTCCGCCGATATCGAATCGAGCAATGGCATCATCCACGGCATCGACAAGGTCAATATTCCGACCAAGCAATGACCTCAGCGCGGCAAAGCGCGAAGCGGCGGGCTTGTCCCGCCGTTTTTCTGTCCGCCGTCGCGAACGTCGCAACGATCCGTTCGCATCCTGTCGCGACCATCCACCTTGCTTGCTTGCGCGCCCGTCAGGAATCTCGCGCGACGATCGCTTCGGGCAGACAGTTCGCAGGGCGCATCAGCCGCAGGCGTCATGCGCCATGGCACGTCACCGATGGCGGACACCATGAAGAAGGTGCATGACGCTTCGCTCATGCCCCTTGCCCTCTTGCGCCTTGCGGCCTAGTGTACGCGTAGCCTGCATGGCCATCGAGAGAGGGGCGACGTTCTCGGTTCGAGGGGCTTCGCGGGCAGGCTTGCATCGGCCCTCCCGGCCCTCCCACAAAAACCAAGGCGCAGAAAGCACGGAA
>JBIJAD010000207.1:0-6982 GCA_044345955.1 Lysobacteraceae bacterium | reverse complement strand
CAGCTTTCCTACAAGACGCATTAAGCGTTTTTCCGAGAGAACGGGAGTTTATCCTCTTGTTATTTAAATGCGTTTCGCAGAGCGATCCGGAAAAAGCCGAAAATCTGCTGCATGCCGCCATCAAAAACCTCCCGAATGACCCCACATTACTTGGCAGTTACGCCAACTTTCTGCGCGGAGTACCTGGTCGTCATCACGAAGCAGAAGCGCTCTATCGGCAGGCAATCGAAGCCGAGCCCGAGCGCGCCAACACCCTCGGCAACTATGCCACCTTTCTGCGCAATATGCGCGGGCGCCACGATGAAGCAGATGCTATTTTTCAGCGGGCAATCAACGCTGATCCCAGACACGCAAACAACCTCGGAAACTACGCCAATTTTCTGTACAGCTTGCGCGGTCGTCACGACGAAGCCGAAGATCTCTATCAGCGGGCAATCGAGGCTGATCCCAAACATGCGAATAATCTCGGAAACTACGCCAACTTTATGCGCAGCGCGCGTGGCCGTTACGACAAAGCGGAAGCGATCTACCGGCGGGCGATCGAGATCAACCCATCACACGCAAACAGCCTCGGCAACCTCGCCCAACTCGTCCTCGCTCGGGGCGAGCGCGAGGAAGGACGCGGCCTGATCGACCGCGCGTTCGCGGCCGAACCGCCACCGCCGCTGCAACTGGAGCTCTGGTTCTACCGCTACGCGCACTTCCTGCAGGACTATCCGGAAGCGGTCGAGGCGATCGAAGCGCTGCTGGCCGAGGGCGTGCGCAGTCCCGGCTGGGATCTGTCGATCACGCTGGCGCAGGCCGCACGCGAGGGCCACCCGGACCCGGTGCGGCTGGAGGCGCTGGCGGTGCGCCTGGCATCGGACCCGCCGACCGCGGCCGGCGAGGCTTCGGACGCGCACTGACGCCGAGGCCGGCCGATGCGCCGGCCCGGGTCCGATCGGGCGTTTCAGTTCCCGGTCGCCGCGTCGATCGCCTCGCGCTGGCGTTCGGCGGCGGCCTCGGTGTCGGCCTGCGCGGCTTCGGCACGGTCGATCGGGCGCTGGATCGATTCGCTCAAGGTGCCCGGGGTCGCCCCCGCGGTCGCGGCGGGCACCGCGGCCTGCGGTTCCGGGGGTTTGTCGTGTTCGGGAATCGGGGGGCGCGAGCAGCCGGCGAGGACGAGGGCGGCGGCCAGGGCCGGCCAGGACAGCGTGGAGGGACGGATGTCGAAAGAACGGATGCGGCGCATACAGGTTCTCCGGGGCAACGACGCCGTTATCCTACGCCCAACTCCCGATCGGCACCGACCCATGCCCATGGACCCGCAGCGCTGGCGTCTCGACGGACAACTCGCTCTCGTCACCGGCGGCAGCGCCGGGATCGGCCGCGCGATCGCGCGCGAGCTGCTGGGCTTCGGCGCGCGGGTGCTGATCGCCGCGCGCGACGCCGGCGGGCTGGACACGGTGCGCCGCGAGCTGGAGGAGGAATTCCCCGACGGCGAGGTGCGCAGTTTCGCCGCCGACGTCAGCGACGACGAGCAGCGGCGCGAGCTGCTGGACTGGGTCGAGGACATCGAGCAGGGCCTCAACATCCTGGTCAACAACGCCGGCGGCAATCTCACGAAGCCGGCCAACGACTACAGCGAAGACGAGTGGCGCGGGATCTTCGAAACCAACCTGTTCAGCGCCTTCGAACTGTCGCGCTGCGCCTATCCGCTGCTGACGAAACACGCCGTCTCCAGCATCGTCAACGTCGGCAGCGTTTCCGGCATCACCCACGTGCGCAGCGGCGCACCCTACGGCATGAGCAAGGCAGCGATGCACCAGATGACCCGCAATCTCGCGGTCGAATGGGCCGAGGACGGCATCCGCGTCAACAGCGTCGCGCCGTGGTACATCCGCACCCGCCGCACCTCGACCAAGCTGGCCGATCCGGACTATCTCGACGACGTGCTGCTGCGCACGCCGATGGGCCGGGTCGGCGAACCGGAGGAAGTCGCGGCGGCGGTCGCGTTCCTGTGCCTGCCCGCGGCCGCGTACATCACCGGCGAATGCATCGCGGTGGACGGCGGTTTCCTGCGTTACGGGTTCTGAGCCGGGCCGGAACGACTGGCCTTCCGGCCGCATTCGCGCGCGGAACCCGTTTTCCCGAGTGCTCTCGACCGTGGTCGACGCAGGACGCGCGCGGCGCCTCCTGTCCGGTTCCGCCGGTCCTTCGCGCCCCTCCCCTCCGGTCGTCGCCATGCTGCTCCTGGAACGCGAACACCAGCTCGCACTGCTGACCCAGGCCTACGACAGCGCCCTGCGCGGCGAAGGTCGGTTGTGCCTGCTGCACGGCGAGGCCGGCGCCGGCAAGACCACGCTGGTGCACCGGTTCCTGAGCGCTCTGCCGACCGCCACCGCGCGTTATGTCGCCGGCTGCGAATCGCTGTTCACCGCGCGCCCGTTCGGACCCATCGTCGACCTCGCCGATGCCTTGCCGTCGGCGCTGACCGCAGCGCTGCGCGAACCCGACCGCTATCAGGCGCTGTTCCCGGATTTCCTCGGCTTCCTGCGCAGGTCGCCGCATCCGAAGGTGCTGGTGATCGAAGACCTGCATTGGGCCGATGCGGGCACCCTGGATCTGGTGCGCTATCTCGGCCGCCGGCTCGGCGATGTCCCCATCCTGTTCCTGACGACCCACCGCGACGACGACCTCGCGCTGGAACACCCGCTGCGACGACTGCTCGGCGAACTGCCCTCGACCACGACGCTGCGGATCCCGGTGCCCTGTCTGAGCCGCGAGGGCGTCGCGACGCTGGCGGGGCAGGCCCAGCGCAACCAGGCAGGCCTGTACGAGATGACCGGCGGCAACCCGTTCTTCGTGACCGAGCTGCTGAACAATCGCGACGGCGAGGTGCCGCCGTCGGTGCAGGATGCGACCCTGGGCCGACTGTGCCGCCTCGGCCCGGAAGCGCGTGCGCTCGCCGAGCTGGCGGCGGTCAGCCCCGGGTCGATCGAACGCAGCCTGCTGCTCCCGCTGGTCGGCGAGGCCAACGCCGCGATCGACGAATGCGTCGAGAAGGGCCTGCTGCGGGCCGAGGCCGGCAGCCTGCGCTATCGCCACGAACTGGCGCGGCAGGCGATCGAGCAGGCCCTGGGGCCGGGCCGCCGCGCGGACCTGCACCGTCGTCTGTTCGAAGCCCTGCACCGGCGCCGCCACGACAGCGAAATGCTGCCCCGACTGGTGCACCATGCGCATTCCGCGGAGATGGGCGATGAGGTGCTGGCGCTGGCGCCGCAGGCCGCGCGGATCGCCGCGCAGTCGTCCTCGCATCGCGAGGCGGCGCGGCATTACGCGCTGGCGCTGCGCCATGCGGCGAGTCTGGACATCGGCACGCATGCCGATCTGCTCGAACGTGCTGCGGAGGAATATCGCCTGATCGGCGACATCGGCGCGGCGATCGGCGCATGCCGCGAGGCGCTGGGCCTGCGCGAGCGCGCGGGCGATCGCATCGCGCAGGGCATGAATCTGCGCCGCCTGGCGGCGGTGCTGCGCGAACGCGGCGCGCTGGCCGAGGCCGAAGCCGCGATCGATCGCGCCGTGGTCCTCCTGGAGGGCGCCCCGTCCTCGCTCGAGCTGGTGCATGCCTACGCCGAACAGTCGAGACTGCGGCTGTGGGAGGACTATCCGACCGCGGTCGGCATCGGCGAACGCGCGCTGGGATTGGCCGAGACCTTCGAGGATCCGCAGGCGCTGGTCGAAGCGCTGCAGGCGTGCATGACCGCGAAAATGTATCTGCGCGACGATCGCGAAGCGAGGCACCAGCTCGAACGCGCGCTCGCGATCGCGCTCGAACACGGGCTGGAGGAAGTCGTCGCACAACTGTTCGCCGCGCTGCAACTGGTCAGCGTGATCCATCGCGACCACGCATACGCCCTCGATATCGCCCACCGCGGCCTGACGTATTGCCAGGCGCGCGATCTCGACGTGCTGGTGTATCGCCTGCGCGACAACCGGGCGCTGTCGCTGGTCGAGCTGGGGCGCTGGGCCGAAGCCGACCTCGACATCGAGGACTGCCTGGCGGCGCCGAACGTGCCGCAACGGCTGCGCAATTCGCTGAATTTCCTGCGCGCGCGCCAGCGGTCGCGGCGGGGCATGGACGACGAACTCGACTACTGGCGTTCGCTGCAGGACGACATGGACGCGATCGCGATGGGCTATCGCCGCCCGGCGGTGGCTGCGGCCTGCGCGGAAGCGGCTTGGCTGCGCGGCGATGCGGAGACGGCGCGCCGGGTCGCCGCGATCGGCGTCGACCACGCGACCCGCAAGGACGATGCGCGTCTGCTCGGCCCGCCGCTGGTCTGGGCCCGACGCTGCGGCGCCGCGATCCCTGCGACATCGCTGGACATCGCGCCGATGTTCGCGGCGGAGCTTGCCGGCGACATCGAAGCCGCGGCCGCGCACTGGGCGGCGCTGGGTTGCCGCTACGAGCGCGCCCTGGCCCTGGTCCACGGAGACGCTGCCCAGATCGAATGCGCGCTGCGCGAGTTCGAAGCCCTCGGCGCCGAACCCGCGGCGGAGATCGCCCGCCAGCGTCTGCGCGCGCACGGCGTCCGCGGTATCCGCCGCGGGCCGCAGCCGCGCACCCGGGCCGACCCCTGCGGCCTCACCGCGCGCGAGCGCCAGGTGTACGCATTGCTGCAGCAGGCGCTGTCCAACGCCGAGATCGCCCGGCGGCTGCATCGCTCCGAGCGGACCATCGAGCATCACGTCGCCGCGGTGTTGGCCAAGCTCGGCGTCGGCGGGCGACAGGCGCTGCTCAAACGCAGCCGCGAGGAAGAAGCGGCCGAGCCGCGAAAAAATTAGGGGGAACGCATCGCGAATTGGGTACCGTCCCCGATTCGTGCCGGGCACCCGATCCCTATCGTCCATCGCAACGCGGACATCCGCCGCGCAGGCGGCGAGGAGGGGCGATGGACGGATCGATCTGTCGGACAGGCCCCCTGCCTGCCGCCGCGGACCTGCGCGTCGATGCGACCGGAGGCCGGCCATGACCACCGCTGCCGGTTCAAGTGCGACATTGCCGCGAGGTTCGCTGGCCCTGCTTGCGGGATTGTCCGAGCTGGAGGAATCCGACCGGCTGCAGTACCTGCGCGCCTATCTCGAATACGTTGTCGACCGGATCCAGACCAACGAGGAGGACCACCTCGCATTCCTCGCCGAGTGCGCGATGCTGGCAGCCGAGAACGTGCAGGACATCCGCATCGAACATCTGGAGTTGCGTTTCGATGCTCTGGTCAATCCGCCGCCGAAGCCCTGGGGCGAAGTGTTCACCGATGTCGCGATGGCCCTGGCGCTGCAGGCGGGCATCGTGATCGGATGGCAGGCGGCGATGGCCGGATTCCTCTCGGTGCTGGCCTGGGGCATGGTCAGGAAGAACACGCTGTCCGCATTCGCGGCGACGAGCGCGGCGCGCTTTCAGGAAGCGGGCGCCTACAGGCATCTGGAGACTTCAAGACTCGAAAGACAAGCACTCGAAGACCTCGTGTACGGCCGGGTCAATATGCGGGCGTATCGCGGCGGATGGTGGGTGCCCACGAAAGGCGGCGGCGAAGTCTCGCTTCCGCCGAATGCGATCCAGAGCGTCTCGCCGCCCTACCCCGGGACGGGAAAAGTCTATCCGACGATCAATCCGGACTACGTCCGCAGAGTCGATCAGAAAATCCTGTTCTGGCAGAACGAAACCGCAAGCAGCAGCCAGCAACTGGTCAAGGCGGTCGATACCTACGAAAAGGCATTCGACGATGCCGCTCTGGCGGCCAAACAGGCGAGAAAAGGCTGGGGCGACCGCTGGAGCGAACTCATGAACGGCTCCTGGGGCGGCGTGATCGTCGGCACCACCCAGACGGCCCTGAGCGCCGCCGACGCGGCGCTGGACAGCGGATCCGACCCGGC
Organism: Lysobacteraceae bacterium; assembly: GCA_044345955.1. Lineage (GTDB taxonomy): Bacteria > Pseudomonadota > Gammaproteobacteria > Xanthomonadales > Xanthomonadaceae > Lysobacter_I. Next base: position 1,063 of record JBIJAD010000207.1, on the reverse strand, counting down.
GAATGCGGTCGCCAGGCCATTCCTCGCTTCCGAGGTCGTCGGTCGCTATCTGGATTGGGTCGGCGACGAGCGCATGTTCGTCGCCGAAACCTGCGCCGGCATGCGCATGATGCTGAAGGCCACCGGCGACGATGATCTGCATGCAGGCGACGAATTCCTCAAATTCCTGCTGCTGATGGGAACCGAACAACTGAGCGACTGGAAACAGTTGCGCCTGTATCGGAACGCGGCCCGCCCGATCATCGCCAGAGGCATGGAGGCGGCGATCTGGTACGAATACCTTTCCGCGAACGGGATTTTGTTGCCGCCGGAAAAGGTGAGCTGGCGCTCTGCCGCGAGCCATCGGGCGAACGAAGTCGTCGGTGCGTACTACATCCTTTCCGACGGCAAGGAGTCGCCACGCACGCTCGACGATCCGGCGTACTTCACCATGCCGCGGAGAGACGGCAGCCCGCCATCGACGACGCCACCGCCGATGTACGCGCACGACGCCCTGCTCTACCGGCACGCCGACCGGATGCCGGAACTGCTGGCCGCCGCGCTGTACCGGCGCTACGCGCAGCCGTACTACGCGCTCGCGGAAAATGCCGCGAAGCTCATGCCCTTCGTCTACGAGGAAGGCGTCTACGCCGATCTGAAAGTCCCGCCGGAAGACGATTTCTGGGGCTATCCCGATCCGCAGAGCCTGCGCCGCATCGCCGAAATGCGTTTCATCGTGATCCGCTATTTCGTCGATGTCATCGGCACGCGCGACGGCACGTCCGCGGGTATCCGCAACCTGATACCGGCAGGCACCGACCCGGCCTTCGTTTCCGCGCTGGAAACGCTGGGATTCACCTCCGAACTCGCGGACAGCAGCTTTTCGTATTGGCTGTCGGGACAAATGGAATGCGCCGACGACAGCGACGCCCAAACGCATGCGGACGCCGACGCCTCGACGATGGTCGCAGCCGAACAACACTTCAAACGGCTCTCCGACACCGTCGGCACGGCATCCTCGGCGACCCTGGCATTGCAGATCCAGGAAGTCATGTTCGGCTACGACCTGACCGATCTGAATCAG
>JBIJAD010000157.1:0-8838 GCA_044345955.1 Lysobacteraceae bacterium | reverse complement strand
GCGGTGCGCCCCGAGAAGGTCCAGATCAGCAAGGAAGAGCCCGCGCAGCCGCACAACAAGGCGCGCGGCAAGATCGAGGACATCGCCTATTTCGGCAGCCATTCGGTGTTCCACGTCCGCCTTCCGACCGGCTACAAGTTCATGGCCAACTTCGCCAACCAGGAGCGTTGGGCCAGCGAGGGCATGACCTGGGGCGACGAGGTGTGGGTCTCCTGGGGCGAAAACGAAGGCGTGGTGCTGACCTCATGATCGTGCGCATCGGCAAGCTGCTGGCCAAGCTGATGCCCGGCAAGCGCTGGGCGGTGATCGCGCTGCCGTATGTGTGGATGCTGCTGTTCTTCGCGATCCCGTTCCTGATCATGCTGCGCATCTCCTTCTCGATGCGCGACCAGACCCGCTCGCCGCCGTACACGCCGATCCTCGAATACATCGACAGCGCGGTCACGATGAAGCTCAATCTGAGCCACTACGTGACCCTCGTGACCGATTCGCTGTACATCGAGGCGTTCGGCAGTTCGCTGTGGATCGCCGCGGTCTCGACCTTCTTCGCGCTGCTGATCGGTTACCCGATGGCCTACGCGATCTCGCGGCTGTCGCCGGCGGCGCGCAACATCGCGCTGCTGCTGGTGGTGTTGCCGTCCTGGACCTCGTTCCTGATCCGCATCTACGCCTGGGTCGGGATCCTGAAGAACAACGGCCTGCTCAACAATCTGCTGATGGACGTGGGCCTGATCGACGAACCGCTGAAGATCCTCTATACCCCGATCGCAGCCTACATCGGCATCGTGTACTGCTATCTGCCGTTCATGATCCTGCCGCTGTACACCAATCTGATCAAGCACGACCAGCGCCTCCTGGAGGCCGCCTACGATCTCGGGGCCAAGCCCTGGAAAGCCTTCCTCACCGTCACTCTGCCGCTGTCCCGCGCCGGCATCGTCGCCGGCTGCATGCTGGTCATGATCCCCGCGGTCGGCGAATACGTGATTCCGGAAATGCTCGGCGGCCCCGACACGCTGATGATCGGCCGGCAACTGGTCAACGACTTCAGCGCCGCGACCGACTGGCCGCGCGCGGCGGCGGTGGCGATCTCGATGCTGTTGCTGCTGCTGGTGCCGATCCTGATCTTCAACCGGATCCAGCAGCGCGAGATGGAAGGGAGGCTGGCATGAGCGGCGTCCGTCGCGGCCACTGGTTCGCATGGCCGGTGCTCGGGCTGGGCTTCGCCTTCCTGTACGTGCCGATCCTGATCCTGATGGTCTACTCGTTCAACGAAAGCCGGCTGGCGACGGTGTGGTCGGGCTTTTCGTTGAAGTGGTACGGCGAGCTGTTCCGCGACGACGACATGATCCAGGCGGCCCTGCTCAGCCTCAGGATCGCGTTCTTCACCGCTACCGGCGCGGTGGTGCTCGGCACGCTGGCGTCGCTGGTGATGACCCGCATGCGCCATTTCCGCAGCCGGACCCTGTTCGGCGCGCTGATCACCGCGCCGCTGGTCATGCCCGAGGTCATCCTCGGCCTGTCGCTGCTGCTGCTGTTCGTCTCGGCGAGCAACGTGCTGTACGGCATCGGGGTGCAGGATTTCCAGCCCAAGGGCGTACTCACGATCTGGATCTCCCACGTCACCTTCACCCTGGCGTTCGTCACCGTGGTGATTTCCTCGCGCATGGCCGAACTGGACAAGTCGCTGGAGGAAGCGGCCATGGATCTCGGCGCGAACCGGGTCAAGGTGTTCTTCCAGATCACCCTGCCGATCATCGCGCCGGCCCTGGTCGCCGGCTGGCTGCTGGCCTTCACCCTGTCGCTGGACGACGTGGTGATCTCCAGCTTCGTCACCGGACCGGGATCCACCACGCTGCCGATCAAGGTGTTCTCCTCGGTGCGGCTGGGACTCAACCCCAAGATCAACGCGCTGGCGACGATCATGGTCACCCTGGTGGCGCTGGTCGCGGTGATCGGCTGGTGGTGGATGCGTCGCGAGGAACTGCGGCGCCAGCGCGACATGCAACTGGCGGCCCAGGACAACGGCTGACGCGGCGGCGCGTCGCCACCACGTCCGCGCCCCACAGGCAAGGAATCCGGATACGAGGATCTCGAGAATGACGGTCGAACTGATTCATCCCTGGTCCGGCGTCGTGGATCATCGCTACGACTACATGGACGACGCCGCGATCGAGCGGACCCTGCAGGCAGCGCAGGCCGGTTTCCGCGACTGGTCCCGGCTCTCGCTGGAGACGCGCGGCGAGTATCTGCGCGCGATCGCGGCACGTTTGCGCGAACGCCGCGAGACGATCGCGGCGCTGATGGCCGCCGACATGGGCAAGCTGCGCCGCGAGGCGCTGGCCGAGATCGAGAAATCGGCTGCGGCCTGCGAGTACTACGCCGCGCACGCCGGCGACTACCTGCAGGACCAGCGTATCGCCACCGAAGCCCGCAGCAGTTACGTCGTCTACGAGCCGATCGGCTGCGTGTTCGCGGTGATGCCGTGGAATTTCCCGATCTGGCAGGTGTTCCGGTTCCTCGCGCCGGCGTTGATGGCGGGCAACGTGGCAGTGCTCAAGCACGCCACCAACGTGCCGCGCTGCGCCGATGCGATCGCCGAGGCGGTCCGCCACGCCGGCTTGCCGGCGGGGGCGTTCGGTGTCCTGCACATCGACAACGGCATGGCCGCGAAGGTGATCGCCGACCCGCGGATCAAGGCCGTGACCCTCACCGGCAGCGAACGCGCCGGGCGCTCGGTCGCCTCGAACGCCGGCGCGCATCTGAAGAAGTGCGTGATGGAACTCGGCGGCAGCGACCCGTTCGTGGTGCTCGACGATGCCGATCTCGACCTGACCGTCCCTGCCGCGATCGCCTCGCGTTTCGGCAACGCCGGGCAGACCTGCATCGCCGCCAAGCGTTTCATCGTCACGCCGGGCATCGCCGATGCCTTCGTCGAGCGTTTCGTCGAGGCCGCGCGCAGGCTGGCGGTCGGCGACCCGAACGACGGCGCGACCACCCTCGCGCCGATGGCCCGCGCCGATCTGTGCACCGAGCTGTTCAAACAGACTCGCGCCAGCATCGACGCCGGTGCGGTCGAACTGCTCGGCGGTGCGCCGGGGCAGGGCACTGCGGCGGCGCATTATCCGGCCACGATCCTCGACCATGTGGTCGCGGGCATGCCGGCCTATCGCGAGGAACTGTTCGGTCCGGTCGCCGCGGTCCTGCGCGCACGCGACGACGACGACGCGGTGCGTCTCGCGAACGACACCGACTTCGGCCTCGGCGCCAGCGTCTGGACCCGCGACGCCGCCCGCGGCGAAGCCGTCGCCCGCCGCCTGCAGGCCGGCGCCACCTTCGTCAACGCCATCGTCCGCAGCGACGTGCGGCTGCCGTTCGGCGGTAGCAAGAGCTCCGGCTTTGGCCGCGAACTGGCCGAGCACGGGATCCACGAGTTCATGAACATCAAGACGGTCTACGTCGCATAAGCGAACGGGAAATCACGTGTCATGGATGAGAAGAGACACCTGGACGGCACCGGGTCGGGCGATCCGGTCCGGCCAGGCGCCGGCCCGGCCGGCCTGATGGATCACGGCGATGGGGGCATGTCGCGCAAATCGTTCTTCGCAGGCGTGGCCACGTGAGCGCTTCCACGCCGTGGTTGGTGCTGCGCCCCGGGGCGCCGCCGTCGCCGCGACCGGTGCGCCTGTATTGCTTTCCCTATGCAGGCGGGCATGCCGGCGTGTTCATGCCCTGGCAGGCGGGACTCGATCCGGACATCGAGGTCTGCGCCGTGCAGATGCCGGGACGCAGTTCGCGGCTGCGCGAGCCCGCCATGACCACGATTCCCGAGTTGGTCGAGTCCGTCGCGGAGGTGATCGCCCGACATGGCGACGAGCGTCCTTTCGCCTTCTTCGGACATAGTCTCGGTGCGCTGGTCGCATTCGAGATCGCACGCTACAACGCCCGTCATGGCCTGCCGCAACCTTCCCGGTTGCTGGTCTCGGGCTGCGAGGCGCCGGCGCATCGCGGCGAACCCAGAAACCTGCATCTGCTCGACGACGATGCGCTGCTGGACCGGATCAAGAGTTTCAACGGTACGCCGCCGGAGGTGCTGGCCAATCGCGAACTGTCGGCATTGATACTGTCCGTGATGCGGACGGATTTCGCTCTGGAGCCGGGATACTTCTACGAGCCGGGACCGAAACTGGAGATTCCTGTCACCGCGCTGGCCGGAACCGAAGACCGGCATGGACGCTGGCAGGATGTCGATCGCTGGAGCGAAGAAACCTGCGCGGAATTCCGATTGCACTGGTTCCAAGGCGATCACTTCTTTCTCAACAGCCGCCAGGACGCCGTGATCGCATGCGTCAAGCATGCATTGGGCGATCTGGTATCGGCCGCGTTGACGCAGAACGCGTCACGCGGGACTGCGTCCAGCGAGTATGTGTTCGGCGACTGAACGGACGTTCGGCTGAGACGCGCGTATCGATTTCGCCCGAGAAGACATCTCGAAACCATGGCGATCGGATTGGCGATGCTGTCGTCGCCCGTTGCCGATATTCGCGCACGCGTGTTAGCATCGCGCGCTGACCGGTTTGCGAGATGCCAAGGTTCTCGCTGCGATCCACCGGTGTTGCAGGAATGCAACGAACACGATGCGACAGATGGAATGCAACGGAATGTATGTCATGAATGAGTGTGTGCCCGGCCGCTCGGGAACAAAGGCGGTCCTCTCCGGGCGGATCGATCCGGTTTCGCCGCAACAACGTCGGGTGGATGCCGACCGCACATGAACCGTCTGTCGGCGTCCGACCATGGCGCCATCGCCCTGTTGAACGAATTGCGCGCTTCCGGCATCCGGATTCAGCTCAACGGCGACTCGCTGTTGATTCGCGGCGACAAGTCCAGCCTGACCGGCGAGTTGACCCGGCGCATTCGGCAGATGAAAGGCGAACTGATCGCTTTTCTGGACGCTGCGGGCGACATCGACGAAGCCGGAATCGGCCCGCGTCCTGCGCACGCAGCAAGCGCGCCGCTCTCGTTCATGCAGCGATACCTCTGGCTGACCGATCGGTTGGAGGGGAGCGTGCACTACAACATGGCCTCGGCGCTGATGCTCGAAGGCCGGATCGATGCGATATCGCTCGGGCGTGCGCTGTTGGCCGTGGTGGAGCGGCATGAGAGTCTGCGCACCGTTTTCGACGTCGATCGCGAGGGATGCCCGTTTCCGGTGGTGATGCGGGCGGATGGGTTCGCACTGGCCGAAATCGATCTGGGGCATCTCGCGGGCGAGGCGCAGGCCGAGGAGGTCGGGCGACTGTCCGAAGCCGAAGCGATGCGCGCGTTCGATCTGGCCAACGACTACATGATGCGTTCCACGCTGCTGCATCTGGGGCCGGATCGATGGGTGCTGCTCAATACCATGCACCACATCGCGTCCGATGGCACGTCTCTCGACGTGCTTCTCGACGAGATGTGCCGGAATTACGAGGCGTTCCGCAGGTCGGAGAACAGTCCGTTGCCGCCTCTGCAATTGCAATACGCCGACTACGCGGATTGGCTTTCGCGATGGATGACGGACGCACGGCTCGAACGGCTGCTCGGCTATTGGCAGATCAGGTTGGCGTCGCTGCCGGCGGTGCACCGATGGCCGACGGATCGCCCGCGGCCGCGCGTTCGCGGTATCGAGGGCGGCCGCTACGCACGTCGTCATTCGCGCGAGCACACCGATGCGATGCAGGCGATCTGTCGCGAGCACGACGTTACGCCCTTCATGCTGATGCAGGCGATCTTCGCCGTGCTGCTGTCCGGCTGGAGCGGGCAGCGCGATATCGCCATGATCTCTCCGGTGTCGACGAGGAATCGTCCCGAACTGGCGCCCTTGATCGGATACTTCATCAATCCCGTCGTCCTGCGCAGCGACTGCGATCCCGGCATGGACTTCGTCGATTTCCTGCGCGTCACGAAAAAAACGATCCTGGATGCCCATGAACACCGCCATGCGCCGTTCGAGCTGCTGGTGCGGCGGCTGAATCCGGCGCGGAGCGCGGATCATCACCCGCTCGCCCAGGTGTCCTTCATGCTGTTGCAGGGCGAACGCGCATCCGCGTCCGGTGCCATCGCTTTGCCCGATCTGACCATCACGCCGCTCCCCGAAGCCGAGCGCGCGGCGATGAAATTCGATCTCGAGCTGGTCCTGCGGGAAACCCCGGAAGGGATGGTCGCTTTGTGGGGATACCGCAGCGAACTTTTCGACCGGCAGACGATCGAACGCCTGGACGACGACCTCGAGGCGCTGGTCGATCGTGTGATCGCAGCGCCAAACTGCGCGTTGTCCTCGATTCTCGGCTTTCGCCCGGAAGAGTTCGTTACGATGCCTCCGCAAGTATCGGAGCTTCCCGGGGGCGCAGTGCAGTCCGCGCTCGCGCGCTTGCCGCAGACACCGGAAGAACAGTGGTTGGCAGCCTTGTGGTCGGAACTGCTGGACGAATCGCCGAGGCATGCCGATGCCGATTTCTTCGCGCTCGGCGGAAGTTCGATGCTCGCTGTCCGTCTGTCCATGCGCCTGCGCGATCGATATCGCATGGACATGCCGCCGCGGATCGTCTTCGAGCATCCTGTGCTGCGCGAGCAGGCCGAATGGCTGCGCCAACGGCAGGGCATCGATCGTCATGCGGAAATTCCGGTGGCCGTCGGCGCATTGGACGCCGTGGAGGTCGCCCCGCCGGTGAGCAGGGTCAACGGCGCTTATACCGAGCGGACGCTGGTCGAGATCTGGGCGTCCTGTCTGGAGCTTCCGGTTGACGCGATCGGCATGGACGACAGTTTCTTCGAGATCGGCGGCAACTCCGCGTTGAGCATTGCGGTACAGGCCGAAATCATCGATACGCTCGGAGTCGAAATCTCGATCGCCGACATGTTCCAGTACCCGACCATCCGGCACCTTGCGCGCATGATCGACGGCGTCGGGACGCAGCGCGGCGATCGCTCGGCCGCGCTGGCGGACGCCAGGCTGCGCGTGCATCGGATGCGCACACGATCGAAGAAATAGCATCGCATGCGCGCGACCGCGCGTGCTTATCATGGAATCCAAAGGAAGGATCAACGGAATGTCGACGACACGCGAACACGACGCCTGCGAAGCGCCAGCCCCGGGCACCGGACTGGAGATTGCGATCGTGGGCATGGCGGGCAGATTTCCGTCCGCGGACAACGTCGAGCAGTTTTGGCAACTGCTCAAGGACGGGCATGAGGGCCTCTCCGAACTGAGCGACGCCGATCTGGCTCTCGCCGGAGTGCCCGCCGAGGTCAGCGCACGATCGAACTATGTGCGCAGACGCGGTCGCATTGGTCGCAAGCGCGAGTTCGATGCCGAGTTTTTCGGCTACAGCCGGCAGGAAGCGGCGGTCATCGATCCCCAGTTCTCGGTGTTCCATGAGGTGGCCTGGGAAGCGCTGGAGAATGCCGGGTACCAGAGCGGCAAGTACGACGGTGTCATCGGCATCTACGCCGGCGCGACCGGCAATCAATCCTGGGTTCATCGCGTGCTGGAGTCGGCTGATTCCATGGCCGATTTCTTCAGTGTGACGAGTCTGACCGACGCCGGTTTTCTGAGCACCCGTGTCGCGCACCGGTTGGACCTGACCGGCCCGGCCGTCACGGTGAATACGGCCTGCTCGACTTCGCTGGTCAGCGTCCACATGGCTTGCCAGGCGCTGCTCACCGGCGACTGCGACATGGCGCTTGCCGGCGGGGTGAGCGTTTCGATCGACGGCGGTGGCTATCTGCATCAGCAGGACATGGTGCTGTCCCCGGATGGCCGCTGCCGTCCGTTCGATGCCGCCGCCAACGGCACTGCTGCAGGCGAGGGCTGCGGCGTGTTGGTGCTCAAGCGTCTCGATGATGCCGTTGCGGACAACGACTCGGTGCTCGCGGTGATCAAGGGGACCGCGATCAACAGCGATGGACAGCGCAAGGTCGGATTCACGGCCCCGAGCTCGGAGGGGCAGGCGCGGGTGATACGCAGCGCGCTGGACCGTGCGGAAGTCGGGCCTGACACCATCGGCTACATCGAAGCGCACGGCACTGCGACGAGATTGGGAGATCCCATCGAGATCGCCGCCCTGACGTCGGTGTTCGCCAATGTCCCGCCTGGGAGCTGCGCGATCGGTTCCGTGAAGTCGAATATCGGCCACCTCGGCGAAGCCGCCGGCGTCGCCGGCGCGATCAAGGCGGTGCTGGCGCTCCAGCATCGCAGCCTGCCGGCGAGTCTGCATTACGATACGCCGAATCCGCTGATCGGTCTGGAGGCGAGCCCGTTCTTCGTCAATGCGCAGTATCGGCCATGGCGCGGAACGCGCGGCGTGCCGCTGCGAGCCGGCGTCAGTTCCTTCGGTATCGGCGGCACCAATGCGCATCTGATCCTCGAAGAATCGACCTTCACGCCGGTGTCGGGTCCGAGCCGTCGGGAGAATCTGGTGCTCCTGTCGGCGGGCACAGAAGACGCCCTCCAGAGGATCGAGAAGAATCTGATCGCCTACGCGCAGACGGCCTCGCGTACCCATATCGCCGACCTGTGCTACACGTTGCACGTCGGGCGCAAGGATCTTCCGTATCGCAAGGCGTTCGTGGTCGCCGGCATGGAAGAGCTGGCCGTGCGCGGAGAGACGACCGATGCGTTCTGCGCCATCGGCCACGTGAACGGGACGGCACCCAGGCTGGTCTTTCTTTTCCCCGCGGAAAGCGAGCACTACACCGGATTGGGCAGGGAGCTGTATCAACGCGAGCCGGTATTCCGGTCCTGCGCGGATCACTGTTTCGAGGTCGCGGAGCGGTGGGGCGCGGTCGGTCTGGATGCGG
>JBIJAD010000156.1:0-8851 GCA_044345955.1 Lysobacteraceae bacterium | reverse complement strand
CGCCGACTTCTCGGCCGAACCGCCGCGCTTCGGCGGCTTCTGGGAAAGCGACAACCGCGCCGTGCTGGAGCGCAACTCGCCGCATCTGGCCGCGGCCAACTTCAAGACCCCGACCCTGGTCATCCACGGCCAGAACGACCTGCGGGTGCCGGTCAATCACGGCCTGGAGCTGTACCACACGCTGCTGATGAAGGGCGTGCCGACCCGCTACGTCTACTACCCGAACGAGAACCACTGGGTGCTCAAGCCGCAGAACTCGGTCTTCTGGTACCAGCAGGTCAAGCGCTGGTTCGACGAGCACAACCCGCCCCGGCCCTGAGGCTGCCGGCCCGGGCCGCTTCCGGCCCGGGTCGCAGGATCGGACCGGCGTCGGGGCCGGATGCGTCGGGCAACCGGCCCGCGCACCGTCTTTCTTGTACCGGCTGGTCCTATTTTGCAGTGCAGCGTGCGTTGCCCTCAGGCTTCATTCACGATGCGCGCGCATCCCGACGTGGGGGAGGGAGCAAGCCCGCTACCGGTTCGACCGGGGCGGGCTTTTTATTTGCGCCCGACACCGCCGCGCCACGCGGACACAGGTCATCCGCGGTGCCGGGCCCCGCGGTGCGGGATGCGAGAATCGCCCACATGGATGATCCGATCGCCTCCGCACTCCATGCGACCGTCGACCGCACGCTCGCGCGCCTGCGCGCGGCGCAGCCGCAACCGGACATGGGCCCGGCGGCCGAGGCGCGCCTGCGCGCGCTTGCGCTGGCCAGCGAGTTCGCGGTCGAGGTCTGCCTGCGCCAGCCGGCGCTGCTGCCCGCGCTGCTGGCCGACGACGGTGCGCCGCCGCCGCCGCCGCCGCGGCTGACGGCGGAGAACCGCAGCGAATGGCCGGCGCTGCTGCGCCGTTACCGCCTGGCCGAATCGGTGCGCCTGATCTGGCGCGACGTGCACGGGCTGGACAGCCTCGACGACACCCTGGCCGCCACCACGGCGCTGGCCGAGGTCTGCCTGCGCTGCGCGCTGGAGGCGCTGGAAGCCGAATTCGCGCAGCGTTTCGGCGTGGTCCGCGGCGAGGACGGCGCGCCGGTGCGACTGGTGGTATTCGCGCTGGGCAAGCTCGGCGGCGGCGAGCTGAACTTCAGTTCCGACATCGATCTGGTCTATGCCTACGAGCACGGCGGCGACAGCGACGGTGCGCGCGCGCTCGCCGCCGAGGACTACTTCGCCCGGCTCGGCCAGCAACTGGCGAAACTGCTCGACGAAGTCACCGCCGAGGGCTTCTGCCATCGCGTCGATCTGCGCCTGCGCCCGTTCGGCAGCGCCGGGCGGATCGCGCTGAGCTTCGCGGCGATGGAGCAGTATTTCCAGCGCGAAGGCCGCGACTGGGAGCGCTACGCCTGGCAGAAGGCGCGGCCGGTGTCGGGCGATCTCGACGCCGGCGCGCGCTTTCTCGACAGCCTGCGCCCGTTCGTCTATCGGCGTTATCTCGATTACGGCGCGCTGGATGGCCTGCGCGAGATGAAGGCGACGATCGCCGCCGAAGTCGCGCGCCGCGATCTGGCCGACGACATCAAGCGCGGGCCCGGCGGGATCCGCGAAATCGAATTCCTGGCCCAGGCGCTGCAGTTGATCCGCGGCGGCCCCGAACCGGCGCTGCGCGAACGTCGCCTGCAGCCGGCGCTGCGCGCGCTGTGCGCGGCCCGGCATCTGGGCGAGGACGCCTGCGCGGCATTGCTGGAGGCCTACCGCTTCCTGCGTCTGCTCGAAAACCGGCTGCAGATGCTGCGCGACGCGCAGACCCAGCGCCTGCCCGAGGATGCGCTGGACCGGCTGCGCCTGGCGCGCGGCCTCGGCGAGGCCGACTGGGCGGCGCTGGCGGCGCGGCTGCAGATCCATCGCGAACGGGTCTCGCGCGAATTCGATGCGCTGCTGGCGCCACGCGAACGCGGAGCACGGCCCGATGCGCTGGTCGCCTACTGGCGCGCGCTGCGCGATGGCGAGGACGGCGACGACCCCGAACCGCTGCGCGACGCCGGTTTCGTCCAGGCCGAAGAGGTGGACCGCGCGCTGCGCGACTTCGCCCGCGCGCCGGCGGTGCGCGATCTCTCCGACGTCGCGCGCGCGCGCCTGGACCGACTGATGCCGGCGTTGCTCGCGGGCGTGGCCGCCTCCGCCGACCCGCTGCCCGCGCTGCGGCGTGCGCTGGCGCTGCTGCAGGCGATCCTGCGCCGCGCCAGTTATCTCGCCCTGCTCGACGAACAGCCGGCGGCGCTGTCGCGGCTGGTCGACACGCTCGCGCGCAGCGCGCTGCTGGGCGACCGTCTCGCCGCGCATCCGCTGCTGCTGGACGAACTGCTGGACGTGCGCGTCGCCGGGCCGCTGCCGGAGCCCTCCGCGTTCGCGGCCGCGGCCGAGGCCGCGCTGCAGCAGGACGACGCCGAGGCCGCGCTGATCGCGCTCAACGAGGCGCGCCAGACCCTGAGTTTCCGGATTGCGCTGGCGACCCTCGATCGCCGGGTGGACGGCGTCGGCGCGGCGGCCGCGCTCGCGGCGCTGGCCGATGCGTTGATCGATGCGGTCCATCGGTTGGCGTTGCGCGAGGTCGAGGCCCAGCACGGGCGCATCGCGGGTTTCGGTTTCGCGGTGCTCGGCTACGGCAGCCTGGGCGGGCGCGAGCTGGGCTTCGGCTCGGATCTGGATCTGGTGTTCGTCTACGAAGCCCCGGCCGACGCCGTGTCCGACGGCCCGCGGCCGCTGGACGCGCCGCGCTGGAGCGCGCGGTTGGCGCAGAAGATCGTCGCTCTGCTCGGCACCCCGACCGCGGCCGGACGGCTGTACGAGGTCGATGTGCGCCTGCGCCCCGACGGCGCCAAGGGCCTGCTGGTGTCCAGCCGCGCCAGCTTCGAGGACTACCAGCGCCAGCGCGCCTGGACCTGGGAGCATCAGGCGCTGGTGCGGGCGCGGGCGATCGCCGGCGACCCGCCGCTGTGCGCCGCCTTCGAGGCCCTGCGCATGGACATCGTGCGCCGCGAACGCGACCCGGATGCGCTGCGTGCCGATGTCGCCGCGATGCGCGCGCGGATGCGCGCCGAGCTGGACCGCTCCGACGCCGCGCGGTTCGATCTCAAGCAGGGCGAGGGCGGTCTGGTCGATCTCGAATTCCTGCTGCAGTACCTGACCCTGCGCGAGGCCGCGCGGCATCCGGCGCTGTGCGTCCCGCGGGATACGCCCGGGCTGATCGTGGCGCTGGAAACCGCCGGCGTGATCGCCCGGAACCTCGCCGTGGCCCTGCGCGACGCGCATGCGGCCCTGGTCGCGTCCGGACTGGCCTGTACCCTCGACCGCCGGGCGCGGATCGTCGCCGCGGATGCGCCGCTGCATGCGGCACGCGCGGCGATCGGATCCGGCCTGCGGGCGCTGGAGGGGGAGATCGTGCAAATCGCACCCCCGCAGGGCGCCAGCCCTGCAAATTGAGGACCGTCCGAAGACGATCGCGACGCCGTCGCCGGACCGGGGTATGCTCGGGACCGGGAGAGTCGTCCGGTCAGCCACCCGCCACTCACACAAGGAATCCGACATGTCGAAGAACCACTATCTCCAGACCGAGGAACTTGTCACCGACGCCAAGGCCGTGCTGGAGGACGTCGAGCAGATCCTCGAGGAAGCCGCCAACGCCACCGGCGAGCGCGCGCAGGCGCTGCGTGTCCGCGCCGCCGAGGCCCTCAGCCGCGCCCGCCAGCGTCTGCATGACGCGCAGTCGGCGGTCGCCGCGAACGCCAAGGCCGCCGCGCGCGCCACCGACGACTTCGTCCACGAGCATCCCTGGGGCGCGATCGGCGTCGCCGCCGGCGTCGGTTTCCTGGTCGGGCTGCTGGTCTCGCGGCGCTGAGCGCCGGCCACGGCACGGCCATGGCCTCGCCTTTCGCCAGTGTCCGCCGGCTCGCCTCGGCCGCGGTCGCCCTGCTGGTCGCGCGCGCCGAGTTCGCCTCGCTCGAACTGGCGCAGACCCGCGAACAGTTGTTGCGCTGGGTGGTGCTCGCCCTGTTCGGCGCAGTGTTCGCTCTGCTTGCGCTGATCGCCGGCTCGGCGCTGCTCACGGTCGCGCTGTGGCCGCACTGGGGCTGGATCACCCTGGCGGTGCTCACAGCGGTCTATGCGCTCGGTGCGCTGTGGCTGTTGCGCAGCCTGTCGAAGGAGGTCGACGCGGCGCCGCCGGTGCTGGCGCAGACCCTGCGCGAACTGTCCGCCGACCGCGACGCCCTGCGCGCGGCCGCCCGCGGCGACGAGGGAGACGGCCCATGAGCATCAGTCCATGAACGATCAACGACGCATACGCGAGCTGCGCATGGAAATGCTGCGGATGCGCGCCGAAGTCGAACGCGACGAAGCCGCGTCCGCGATGCGCGAACTGCGCGGCGGCGCACGCCGTCTGCGCACCTTCGCCGGCGCCGCCGGCAGCCTCGGTGCCGCGCTGCGCGGCGGCCGCGACTGGCCGGCGCTGATCGCCGGCATGGTCAGCGGCCGGCCCTGGCTTGCCGCCGCCGCGCTCGGCGCGGTGCGCGCGCTCAAGCGCAAGCCGCTGCTCGCCGGAGTCGCCATCGCCGCGCTCGTCGCCGGATTGCGCTTCGCAAGACCGTCGCGCGACCGCACGCCCGACGCCTGATCGACCCGCCCGGTCCTGCCGTCTCGACCCGGGCGATCAGCCCAGCCGTTCGCGCACCCGCGCCGCCACCCGCGCGGTCTCGCGCAGCGGTCGGGCGTCGAACGGCGTCAGCGTCGCGTCCATCGCGCGGATCCGGCCGCGTGCCAGCAGTGCATCGATGAACAGCCGCGGCCGGCCACGCACCCGCGTGGGATCGAACACGAATACCGGCGTGTCGGTCGCGCAGGCTTCCGAAATCATGTTCACGGAGTCGGGCGAACACACGATGCGATCGGCCCAGGCCAGCAGGCCGGGGTATGGGTTGCGGCCGTCGTCCTCTCCGCGCCAGACCACGCCCGGGGTGTCGTCGTAGCGGTGCGCAAGGGTATCGATCAGTTCCTTCGGCGTGCGGCGCGAGGTCGTCAGCAGCACGCTGCCGCCTTCGCGCGCCAGCACCGCTTCGAGCTTCGCCGCCATCACCTCGAACCCCATGCGGTCGAAACGCGCATGCGCGCTCGGGCCGCCGAGCAGCACAGCGATCCGCGGCCGGGGCAGAGCGGCGAAGGCTGTGAATTCGTCGCGCGCGCGCGCCAGCCAGTCCGCGTCCACCGGATGCAGGCTGCCGAGAATCGTGATGACGTTGGCGCCGCGCAGGCCGTCGTGCTCGGGGGCGATCACCAGGTCCCAATGCGCCGGGTCGATCCGCGGATCGAGGATCTGCACCGTGCGCGCGCCGCGTTCGCGCAGCAGCCGGGTGGCGAGCGCGGCCTGGCGGCCGCAGCCGATGGCGATCCGCGGCGGTAGCGCGAGCAGGTCGGCGAAGTCCGGCCCGAAGGCCCGCGTCGCGCCCGGCCAGCGCCTCGGGGCGGCCCAGCGCCAGGGCGCGCGTGGTGTCAGTTCGAATGTCCGAAATACGGGCTCTCCGGCGAGCGCCGCCGCCAGCGCCGTGGCCTGGCGCGCGTTGCCGGCCCGGCCGTCGCTGATCGTGCAAATTTGTTTCGAATCGGCGTTGATGGCGGTCATTGTTCCGGAATTGACTCGTTACGTTCCCGCCGTGCGGCTGTGATGGGTGCACGCGGACTCTACACTGCGCCTCCTTCATCCACGCATGTCCGGACGCCGCCACGATGTTTTCGCCTCTCGACGACACCGCACTCGACCAGTTGTTCCGCACCGCGCGTACCTACAACGCGTTTTCCGGCGAGATCGACGATGCCACCCTGCAGCGACTGTACGAACTGCTGAAGTGGGGCCCGACCGCGGCCAACGCCAGCCCGGCGCGGTTCGTGTTCGTGCGTTCGCCCGAGGCCAAGGCCCTGCTGGGCCCGGCGCTGGACCCGGGCAACCGCGACAAGACTCTGGCCGCACCGGTCACGGTGATCGTCGGTCACGACATGGCGTTCTACGACAAACTGCCGGTGCTGTTCCCGCATACCGACGCGCGTTCGTGGTTCGCCGGCAAGCCGGAAGCGGCGCTGCAGACCGTGGCGATGCGCAACGGCAGCCTGCAGGGCGCCTATCTGATCCTGGCCGCCCGCGCGCTCGGTCTGGACACCGGCCCGATGTCCGGCTTCGACAACGCCATGGTCGATGCCGCCTTCTTCGCCGGTACCGCGATCCGTTCCAACTTCCTGGTCAACCTCGGCAAGGGCGACCCGGCCTCGATCTTCCCGCGCTCGCCGCGGCTGGGTTTCGACGAGGCCTGCAGGATTGCCTGAGCACGACTGCCTGAGCACGGCCATCTGAACGTGGCCGCCCGGCGCCGCGCAACGACGCAACCGTTCCCGCTTCCGCCGCCTCCCTGACGTACCGTCCCGACACCCCGCCCGCAAGGAGCCACCCGATGAAACGTACGCTGCTCGCCGCCGTCCTGGCGCTGGCCTCCACCGCCGCCTTCGCCGCCCCGCTGACCTACAAGATCGACCCCAACCACACCGACGTGACCGCGCGCTGGAGCCATTTCGGCTTCTCGCATCCGATCGCCCATTTCGGCAAGGTCGACGGCTTCATCACCTACGATCCGGCCAAGGTCGGCGATTCGAAGGTCGAAGTCACGATCCCGCTCTCGGGCCTCAACTCGCACGTGCCGGATTTCGACGACCACCTGCGCAGCGACGATTTCTTCGACGCCGAGAAGTATCCGACCATCACTTTCCGCAGCACCTCGGTGCAGTCCGCCGGCAAGGACCGGCTGAAGGTCACCGGCGATCTCACCGTCAAGGGCATCACCCGCAGCGTGGTGCTGGATGTCGTCATCAACAAGCTCGGCATGCAGCCGATGGCCAAGCGCGAGGCCGCCGGTTTCAACGCCACCACCACACTCAAGCGCAGCGATTTCGGTCTGGGCAAGTACGCGCCGAACGTCAGCGACGAGGTCGAGATCAACATCACCACCGAAGCGATCGTGCCCAAGCCGGCGCAGTGAGCTTCGCGTCCTTCCCCGGGGACTTCGACGGGCCGCCTCGCGCGGCCCGTCTCTTTTCGCGGCCCGCTCAGCGGGCGGCCGCCTCCGGCGGCGGCGCGTCGAAGCGGTAGGGCGTGGCCTGCGCCGACGGGCGTTCGCGGAAGGCATCGGCGAACGCAGTCAGCCGCGGCATGCCGGCCAGATCGATCGGATTGCGGAACGGCAGGTGCTCCAGCAGCGCGAACAGCCCCAGATCGAACAGTGCGATTCGCTGTGGCGCGATCCCGTCCCCGGGCAGCGCGGCGCGGATCGCATCCCATTCGGCGTCGAGCCAGGCCAGACAGCCGATCAGGCTGACGCGGCGTTTGCGCGAGGTCGGGTCCTCCGGGCGGCGCGAGACGATCTCGTGGAAGACCACCTCCACCTGCGCCGCCATCGCATGGGCCAGGACTTCGTGCGCGTTCATCGGCAGCGGCCGGGTCACATCTTCCGGCCAGAACACCCGCCCGGGACCGCCTTCGGCGGCCTGCGCCACCATCCGGCAGGCGTTGAGGCTGCCCCAGGCCACCGCATCGCCGCGGCGCACGGCGGGGAGCTTCAGCGCCGGGTTGCCGCCGTAGGTCGCCGGGTCGAGGCTCATCAGGTCGTGAATCGGCCGCAGCGTGTAGTCCACCCCCAACTCGTGGGCCAGCAACCGCACCTGGCGGGTGTAGTGGGAACTGCTGCGGCCGAGGATTTCGATGCCGGCGGCGGTCATGGCGGGTCCCTCGGGATGCGGACGGCGGTTGCCGGGCATTCTGCGTCCGCCACGGCCGGCCGGTGGGCTAAAATGCCGGTTCCGCGCAGGACAGACCGTGCCATGACCCAGCCCCTCCCCGCCAATGCCCAGCAACGCTACGAAGTGCGTCGCGCCGACCTGCCGCTGAGCTGCCCGACCGCGGAGATGGCGCTGTGGAACTCGCACCCGCGCGTGTACCTGCCGATCGAGGACGAGGGCGGCATCTCGACCTGCCCGTATTGCGGCGCGCAATACGTGCTGATCGACTGATGGCTGGCGGCAGATGCGCCGCCTGACCGTGGTCCAGTTGCTGCCGGCGCTGCATTCGGGCGGCGTCGAGCGCTCCACCCTGGAAATCGCCGAAGCCCTGGTCCGCGCCGGCCATCGCGCCGTGGTCGTGTCCGCAGGCGGGCGTCTGGTGCCGACGCTGGAAACCTGCGGCGCCGAGCACATCGCGCTCGACATCGGCCGCAAGTCCCCACTCGCTTTCCGCCATGTGCGTCGCCTGCGCGCGCTGTTCGCCGAAGTCGAAGCCGACATCGTCCACGCACGCTCGCGGCTGCCGGCCTGGCTCGCCCGCTTCGCATTGCGCGCGATGCCGGCGGCGCGCAGGCCGCGCTTCGTCACCACCGTGCACGGGCTGAATTCGCCCTCGCGCTACAGCGCGATCATGACCCGCGGTGAACGCGTGATCTGCGTGTCGCGGACCGTGCGCGACTACGTGCTGCGCCACTACCCCCAGACCGATCCGGAGAAACTGCGAGTGATTCCGCGCGGGATCGATCCGGCCGCGTTTCCGCAGGCGCCGTGGCCCGATCGCGCCGCGCGCGCGCGCATCGCGACGGAACACCCGACGCTCGCCGGCGACGGCCCGCTGCTGCTGCTGCCTGGGCGCGGTACCCGGCTGAAGGGCCATGCCGATGCGATCGCGCTGCTCGCCGCGCTGCGCGCGGACGGGCTCGACGCGCGGCTGTGGATGCCCGGCGCGCGCGAGCCCGGCCGCGAGGCGTATCTGCGCGAACTCGAGACCGACGCGCAGCGC
>JBIJAD010000035.1:0-17349 GCA_044345955.1 Lysobacteraceae bacterium | reverse complement strand
CATGCGCATCAAAGCACAAAGGCCGCCGCGGCGGGTATGCGTTCCAAACGGAAAGGCCCGCCTCGGCGGGCAGGCGTACCAAAAAGAAAGGCCCGCCGAGGCGGGCCTTTCGGTACTTCTTTGAAGCGTTCGCTTCGAAGGAAGAATTACTTCTTCGCTTCTTCGGCAGCGGCCTCGACCTTCTCGGCGCCGGCAGCAGCGGCGTCGGCGGTGGCCTGGGCAGCGTCGGCGGCGGCGCCGGCAGCGGCGGCAGCGGCGTCGGCGGTGGCGTCGCCAGCGGCGGCGGCAGCGTCGCCCGTGGCGGCGGCGGCGTCGGCAGCGGCGTCGCCGGCGGCGGCAGCGGCGTCGGCGGTGGCGTCGCCAGCGGCGGCGGCAGCGTCGGCGGTGGCGTCGGCGGCTTCGGTGGCGGCTTCGGCGGTGGCGTCAGCGGCTTCTTCGGCCTTGTTGCAAGCCGACAGAGCGAGGACGCCGGCGGCCAGGAGGACGTAAAGCTTCGTGTTCATGCTTTTCTCCAAAGGAGTTGTCTGAGATTGAAGGGGTCAGGCAACGCCAGTGCGCGGGGCTGTCCGGCGAGAGCCGGCATGGTTCGTTCACTGACTTACTTGGTGCTTGCCAGCACCATGAAAAAGCCGCAAGGGGTCTTGCGGCTTCCTCATTTTAGCAACCGATTCAGCGATGTGAAGCCCTGCTGAACCGGTCAGGACTCAGTTCGACTTCGGGGCTTCGCCGGCGGCTTCGGCCGGAGCAGCGCCCTCGGCGGCCGGCGCGGCGGCTTCGGCAGCCGTGGCGGCGGCGTCGGCGGCTTCGGCGGTGGCCTGGCCGGCGGCGGCGTCGGCGGCAGCGGCGGCCGACTCGGCGGCGGCCTGGGCGGCGGCGGCGTCGGTTTCGCCGGTCGCGGCGGCGTCGGTGGCAGCGGCGTCGGTCGACTCGGTGGCGGCTTCGGCGCCGGCGTCGGCGGTGGCCTCTTCCTTCTGGCAGGCCGACAGGGCGAGGCCGAGGGCCAGGGCGAGCAGGATCTTGTTCAGGGTCATGATGGATGTCCTTGGTTGCAAGTTGGGAGGTCCGGCCGGGCGATCCGGCGGCTTGGGCACCATGATGACAAGACGTGAACGGCTGTCAAGCGGGCGTGGCCGGTTTTGTCCGGTTTGTCCGTTCCGCCTGCTTATGGAAGTTCCAGTGCGATCGCGGTGGCCTCGCCGCCGCCGATGCACAGGGACGCCACGCCGCGCTTGCCGCCGGTGGCGCGCAGGGCGTGGATGAGGGTCACCACCAAGCGCGCGCCGCTGGCACCGATCGGGTGTCCGAGCGCGCACGCACCGCCGCGCACATTGAGTTTCTCATGAGCGATGCCGAGGTCCTTCATCGGCGCCATGGCCACGCACGCGAACGCTTCGTTGACTTCGAACAGATCGACGTCGCTCACGTTCCAGCCGGCTTTTTTCAGCACGTTTTCGATCGCGGTCACCGGCGCGGTGGTGAACCATTCCGGCGCCTGCGCATGGGTCGCGTGGGCGACGATCCTCGCGAGCGGCTGCAGTCCGCGACGCGCGGCTTCTGCGGACGACATCAGCACGGTCGCTGCGGCGCCATCGGAAATTTTCGACGACGACGCGGCGGTCAGGACACCGTCCTTGCCGAACGCCGGACGCAGGCCGGGAATCTTCGAGGGATCGATCTTGGCCGGCTCCTCGTCGGTGTCCACGACCGCCTCGCCCTTTCGCGTAACGACTGTAACCGGGGTGATTTCGGCGCGGAAGGCGCCCTCGGCGACCGCCTTCTGCGCCCGGGCGACGCTTTCGGCCGAGAAGGCGTCGGTCGCGGCGCGGTCGAAACCGTACTTCGCGCAGGCAGCGTCGCCGAACACGCCCATGGCCTGCTTGTCGTAGGGGTTGGTCAGGCCGTCCCAGGCCATGTGGTCGAGGAATTCGCCGCTGCCGTAGCGGATGCCGGTGCGCGAGCCGTTCAGCAGGTGCGGGGCGTTGGTCATCGATTCCATGCCGCCGGCGACGACGACCGCGGCCGAGCCGGCCTTGATCAGGTCGTGACCGAACATGATCGCCTTCATGCCCGAGCCGCAGACCTTGTTGATGGTGGTGCAGCCGGCGGCGGTGGGGATCTTCGCGGCCAGCGCGGCCTGGCGGGCCGGGGCCTGGCCGAGGCCGGCGGGCAGCACGCAGCCCATGATGACCTCGTCGACCTGGTCCGGCGCCAGCCCGGCGTGGTCGAGGGCGCCGCCGATCGCGGCCGCACCGAGGGTCGGGGTGGGGACGCCGGTGAACTGGCCGAGGAAGGAACCGATGGCGGTGCGCTTGGCACCGACGATGACGATGTCGGACATGCAGGACTCCATGGCGTGCGCGCAGCCCCGCTGCGCTGGCGTGGGTGGGCCCGGCCGGGCGCCGCAGGGGGCGGGGTCGGAGAGGGCCGGATTATGCGCGGCATGCTGCACCGCCGCAAATACGGCTTTCGGCCAATGCTTTGGCCGCTCGGGGGAGCCTCAGCGGCCGTCGCAGCCGGCCAGGGCGTCCGGGATCGAGGCGCCGGTGCCGGGCAGAGCGTTCCAGCAGGCCTCGCCCTCGCGGCAGCGGCGCATGTCCGCCCAGTGCGCCACCCTCGTTTGCTGTCCGGAGGCCATTTGCATCCGGAACACCGGACCGTCGTTGTCCAGCAGCGCGCCGATGCCGATGGTGGCGTCGGGCGGTGGGCGGTCGCCGGCGCCTGCGGGCGCCTCGGTCTGGAAGGCGATGTAGACCCGGCCGTCGGGCGTGATGGAGCCGATCAGGTACTGGCAGGAGGTCGGCGCGCCGGTGAGTTGGGCCACCACCGGGCCGAAGAAATAGCCGCGCTCGTAGCGTTCGATGTGCCAGACGGTCTGGTCGGCGACCGGGGCGGCTTCGCGCGGCGCGTCGGCCTGCCAGCGGATTGCCTGCAGGTGTTCGGGCGGGACATACCAGTAGGTGCCGCCGTCCGCGCCGAGCCAGGCCCACTGCAGATCGTCCGGTGGAGCGGCGAGCGCCTGCCCGGGGAGCGCGGGGCCGGCGAGGACGGCGAGCAGGGCGGCGACGAGCGCGGGGCGTACGGCAGACGGACGGGTGAGGGGCATGGCACGGTTCCTTGTGTCGGGAGGGCAGGCGTGCGGCGATGTGGCTCAGTCCGGCGCCTGCCGCAGGGCGTGTTCGGACGTGGTGTGGAAGTGGCGCTTGAACGGGATTTCGCCGGACGGCGGTGCGTCCAGTTCGCGGGCGTAACGGTGGCCGGCGTAGACGGCGTGGGCGATCAGGCCGGGGGCCTCGGCGTCGCCGATGACCCGCACGCTGCGGAGGCCGGCGTCGGCCCATTCGGCCTCGCGCTCGCGCAGGGCGCGGTACAGCGCGTCCTCGGGCAGGCGGGCGGTCATCGCGACCACCGCGGCGCAATCGAGGCCGCGGCGGCGGCCGTTCCAGATGTGTTCGAGTTCCAGACGTCCATCGGCGAAGCCGATCAGGGCGTGGGCGGGGACCGCTTCGATCCCCAGTTCGGCCATCCGCCACTGGATGTGACGGTAGTCGAGAGTATTGGCGGCCCAGGCGGCGATCGTGTCGTCGGGGGCGATGTGGAAGACCTCGCGGCCCTGCCGGCGCAGGCGTTCGGCGAGCACGCTGCCCAGATAGAAGCCGTCGTCGTCGTAGATCGCGACCGGGCCGTCGGGCAGCCGGCCGTCGGTCAGCGCGCCGTCCATGAGGTCGTCGGGCGTGAATACGGCCGGGTTCTCAGCGAAGTCGGGGATCGCCTCGCCGTGGGTCCGGCCGTAGCCGTCGCGGCGCCAGCGGCAGCCGGTGGCGATCACCACGTGTTCCGCACCGAAATCGATCACGTCCTGCGCGGTGAGCGCCGAATCGAGCCAGGTCGCGACGTTCTGCAGCTTCCGGATCTGGCCGAGCCGCCAGTCGCGCACCCGCGCCCATTCCGCCAGTCCCGGCAGGCGCGCCTCGCGGCTCACCCGACCGCCGAGTTCGCGCCGGGCTTCGGCCAGATGCACCTCGTAGCCGCGCTGGCCGAGCGCGCGCGCCGCTTCCAGGCCCGCGGGGCCGCCGCCGACGACCAGCACCTTCGCCTGCGATGTCGCCGGCGCGATCCGTTCCGGATGCCAGTCCTTGCGCCACTCCTCGCCCATGGTCGGGTTCTGGGTGCAGCGGATCGGGGTGATGGTCATGTCGCCGGAGACGCACAGGTTGCAGCCGATGCATTCGCGGATGTCGTCGATCCGGCCGTCCTCGATCTTCTTCGGCAAAAAAGGATCCGCGATCGAGGGCCGCGCCGCGCCGATGAAGTCGATCACGCCGCGGCGGATCTGCGAGACCATCGTGTCCGGCGAGGTGAAGCGGCCGACGCCGACCACCGGCTTGCTGGTGAGCTTCTTCACGAAATCGACGAACGGCTCCTGCGCGCCTTCGGGCGCGAAGCGCGAGGGTACCGAGTCGTTGTACCAGGCGGCGACGTTGACGTCCCACAGGTCGGGGATCTCGGCGAGCAGGCCGACGATGTCTTCGGCCTCGGCGCGTTCGATCCCGCCGGGGCCGAGCCGTTCCTCGGTGGCGAAGCGGATCGCGACACCGCAGCGATGGCCGACCGCGTCCTTCGTGTCTTCGAGCACTTCGCGCAGCAGGCGCACGCGGTTTTCGAGCGAGCCGCCGTATTCGTCCGTGCGCTGGTTGCGCCGGCGCTGCAGGAAATGCATCGCCAGCGACAGATCGTGCGCGGCGTAGACGTAGACGATGTCCATGCCGGCGCGCATCGCACGCAGCGCCGCCGCGCGGTGCCAGCGCCGGTAGTCGGCGATGTCGGACTTGTCCATCGCCCGCGCCTGCGCCGGGTAGCCGTACTTCGCCGGCTGGTGCGAGGGCGCCAGCAGCACTTCGCGCGAATACAGATTGGAGGCGGTGGGGCCGTTGTGGGTGAGTTCGACCGCGGCCAGCGCGCCGTGGGCGTGGACCTTGTCGCACATCAGTGCGAGCGCGGGGATGTCGCGGTCGTCCCACAGTCGCGCCTCGACATAGGGCGAGACGTCGCCCGAGGGATGGATCTCGCATTCCTCGGTCGCGATCACCGCCCAGCCGCCTTCGGCCTTGACCTCCCGCATCGCCGCATGCGCCAGCGGCATCGCATGGCCCATGCCGTTGCAGTGCGGCACCTGGAAGAAGCGGTTCTTCGCGGTCACCGGGCCGATCCGCAGCGGCGTGAAGAGGATGTCGTAGCGGGGGTCGCGCATGGCGGTTCCAGGGTGTCCGAGGTGATGACATCTGCGGTGATGACGTCTGCGGTTATTCTGCCTGCACATGTACTGCGCCGCACCGCGAGGTTTCGCCGATGACCGCCCTGGATCGCTACCTCCGACTCCGCGATCACCTCACCGACGACTTCCTCGGCGGGCCGAAGGCGCTGAAGTTCGCGTGGGTGATCAATCTGCAGAAGGGCGGCACGCTGCCGTTCGTGCCGGCCTTGATGTGGTGGCACGACGTCTGGACGACGACGGCCTGGGTCTACCTTGGACTGCACGGCAGCTACGGACTGATCTGGCTGCTCAAGGACAGGCTGTTTCCGGACCCGGGCTGGGAGAAGCGGATCACCTTCGGCGGTGCGCTCAACGCCTGGCTGTTCGTGCTGGGGCCGTACTGGATCGCACCCTGGCTGATCGTGACCCAGCGGATCGAGCAGCCGCCGGCGGTGCTGGGCGGCGCGGTGCTGCTGTACGCGGTCGGCGTGGTGCTGATGGCCGGCGCCGACGCGCAGAAGTATTTCGTGCTGCGCGCGCGTCCGGGGTTGATCGTCGACGGCTTCTTCGCCCGCACCCGCAATCCGAACTATCTGGGCGAGATGATGCTGTACGCGAGTTTCGCCCTGCTGGCCGGGCACTGGCTGCCGTGGCTGGTGCTGCTGTGGGTGTGGGGCGGGGTCTTCCTGCCGAACATGCTGCGCAAGGACGCGCGGATGGCGCGGCATCCGGAATGGGCCGCGTACCGGGCGCGGACCGGACTGTTGCTGCCCCGCTTGCGGGTTTGATGCGTGCGCGGCAGGCTGTGTGCATGTGCACGGGGGAAAACGACATGAAGACGCGACACACGGGACTGCGCCGCACGGGATTGGGCATGACGATGTGTTTTTCGGCCGGTATCGTGCTCGCGGGAGGCGCATTCGCGCAGGAGACGCCCGCGCCCGCGCCTCCGCCCGCGCCGCCGGCGCAGCAGGCCGACGCTTCGCCCGCGGTCGCGCCGACGTCCGACGGTTACGGCCTGAGCAAGGCCGAGGCGATCGAGGTTTGCGACCCGGTGGGCCAGCGTCAGTATCTGGCCCGGCTGCTCTGTCCGGACAGCCGTCATCCCGAATTCGCCCGTACCGGCAATGTCGGGCCGCGGCAGGACATTCCGGAAGGTGCGTCCGAAGAGATGCTGGACGCGATGATGGCCGACATGTTCAAGCCAAGGAAACTCGAGCCGGGCGAACCCGACCATCACATCGTCGATGCCTACGAGGTCGCGTGCGGCGAGCAGGTGACGGTGCTGTATCTCGATATGTATCACTGCGCGCAGGATCGGCCGGACCGTGCGCCGGCGGGGTTCACGATCATCGACTGAGTCGGCTGAGTCGACTCAGCGCCCCAGCCACAACGCCAGCACCCCCGCGACCGCGTACCAGGCCCATTCGACCGGCCGGTTGGCCAGGCCGAACAGGGTCTGTGCGTGGTCGGTGCCCAGACGCTGCACGGATTCGGTCAGGGTCAGGCCCATCGGGCCGCCCATCTGGGTGGCGGCGATGGTCCAGTTGGCGATCAGGATGGTCGCGAAGGTGGCGAGCAGCGCGGTCAGCGCGCGCCCGCGCCCCGGGGTGGCGTGCGACAGCCGCAGCAGCAGGGCGAAATCGGCTGCGGCGATGGCCGCGATCCAGGCGCACTGGGTATCCAGCATGAGCGCCGCGATGGTCCAGATCGCGCTCATGCCGAACACCCCGAGCAGGATCAGCAGGGCGGGGGCGATCAGGGGTCTGCGCGGCGCGGAGGTGGGGGCGGAAGACATGCCGACAGGGTAACGGAGCGGGGTGCGGTTGCGGAACCGTGCCGTACAGGCGCACGTCGGGCCGGAAACCCCGGCCGCGCGCGGCGGCCGGGGGGCTGGCGGATGAGGGCCTGGCGGATCAGCGCCCGACGGATCAGAACTTCGCGCGCAGGGTCACGCCGTAGCTGCGGTCCGGGCCGGGGATCACCGTGGGGATGCCGAACAGCAGACCGGTGTTGCCGGCGTCGATCAGATACTCCTCGTCGGACAGGTTGTTGCCCCAGATCGCGACTTCCCAGTCCTCTGCGAAGCGCCAGCCGGCGCGCAGGCTGAGCAGGCCGTAGCTGTCCTGCTCGATCCCGGGCTGGTTCTCGTCCTCGAAATAGACCTGACCACGCCAACTGTAGGCGGGACGCAGATACAGACTGTCGCCGTTGCCCAGCGGAATGGTCCAGTCCAGGCCGAGCGAGACGCTCTGCTTCGGGGTCATGCGGAAGCGGTTGCCGGCCAGTTCCTGATAGGTGCCGTCGTCGTCGAAGGCGTTGAAGCCGCCGTCGATGTAGCCGTAGTTGAGCCAGCCGTTCACGTGATCGCTGAAGCGGCCGAGCAGCGAGGCTTCGAAGCCCAGCGCATGCGCCTTGCCGGCATTGGTGGTGACGAAGAACGGCGGCGGGGTGTCGTTCTGCACCGAGGCCTGGAAGTTGGTGTAGTCGTAGTAGTACAGAGACAGGTCGTAGACGAAACGGCCTTCGGCGGCGGCGCCTTTCAGGCCCAGCTCGTAGTTCCAGACGATCTCCGGTTCGACCTCCTCGGTGCCGAGGTCGCTGACGTTGAGCATCGCCGGCCGCCGCCCGCGCGAGATGCTCGCGTAGGCGTTGGTGTCGTCGCCGAGCCGATAGCCGAGCACGGCGCGACCGACCCACGAGTTGAAACTCTCGCTCGCCGAGAGCCGTCCGGCGGTGGCCGGGAACAGCAGGTTGGTGCAGGGCGGCGCGCCGCAGGCGGGCGCGCCGCGCGCGGACAGCAGGAAGCCGAGGCTGGAGCCGTTGCCTGGCGCGGCGAAGTAGCCGTATTCGATCGATTCGTGGGTCGCGCGCAGGCCCAGCGTCAGCGACCAGCGATCGTCGAACTGCCAGGTGCCGTCGGCGAAGAATTCGATCGCGCGCACCTCGACATCGTTGCCGAAGGTTTCGCGATGATCGGGATTGAGCGGGATCAACAGGAAGCCGGCGGGATTGCCCGGGTCGGGCAGCACCAGTCCCGGCACCGGCAGCCAGGTGAAGGTGCGCGAGACGTTGGGCGTCGCGTTCGCGTTCAGCAGCGGCAGGATCGGGAAGTAGAGATTCGCCAGCGCGGGCCCGAGCAGGGCCGCGGTGTTGGTGTTGATCTGGGGCGACAGCAGCGCGTAGAGCTGGCGTTCGTCGGCCTGGTAGTGCAGATCGCGGTTGGCGCGCTCGTCGAAGTACGAGCCGCCGACGAAGCCGGTGAACTTGCCGCCGTTGTCGAAATTGAAGCGCACTTCCTGACTGAACTGGCGGCCCCAGGCGTCCTCGTCGAACTCGATCAGATCGGCCTGCGAGCCGTCCGAGTCGAAACGGTCGACGCCGTCGTGGCGGCGCCAGCCGGTGATCGTCGACAGCGACCAGGCGTCGTTGATGCGGAAGTCGCCGAGCACGGTGATGCCGTAGACCTCGCGGTCGGTGCCGAGATCCTCGCCGCGCTGGCTGTTGGCGGTGAACGGATCGAGGCTGCCGCGCAGGTTGGGGATCACCTGGCTGCGGAAGCCGGTGCCCGGCGGCGTGTCGCGCTGATAATTCACGATCACATCGATGCGGTGGCTGTCGCCGATGTCGATGCCGAGCAGGCCGCGCAGCGCGCGCGTCTCCTTGCCCTGCAGCGTGCCGCCGTCGAGATTCTCCATGTAGCCGTCGCGGTTCTCGTAGAAGGCGGCGATGCGGCCCTGGACGTTCTCGCCCAGTTCGGTGTTGTAGTAGCCGGTGAAACGGCGCTGTTCGTGGCTGCCGAGGCCCAGTTCGAAGCCGCCGCCGGTGCCCCGGCGGGCCTTGTTCTGGATCAGATGGATCGCGCCGGTCTGCGCGGCGCGGCCGAACAACGTGCCCTGCGGCCCGCGCAGCACTTCGACGCGCTCCAGATCGAACATCTCCACCGACGAGCCGCGCGCGCGGCTGATCGACACGCCGTCCTGGAACACCGAGATGCGCGGCTCCTGGGTCGGGTCGTCGAGGTCGGCGGTGATGCCGCGGATCGAGATGCTGGGGTTGCTCACGCTCTGGGTCTGCACTTCCAGCCCGGGCACCAGGGTGCCGAGATCGCCGTAGTCCTGGATGCCCTGCGCCTGCAGGAACTCGCCGGAGTAGGCGTTGATCGAGATCGGCACGTCCTGGATCTGCTGCTCGCGCTTCTGCGCGGTCACGGTGATGCGGTCGAGCTCGTCTGCCTCGCCCGTGGCGTCCTGGGCGACGGCGGGCAGGACGGTGGCGCCCAGCGCCAGGCACAGCGCCAACGACAGCGGCGCCGGAGCCGGCGGCAGACACTGCGACCGCGACAGTGCGTGAAAACGACGGGACATGCGCGACATGCGGAAAGCCTCCAATGAGGAGTTCGGAAGACGCGGGCCCGGGCCTCCCCCGATCCGGGACCGTGCCGCCGCTCCGGCGGTCGGCGCCTTTATACCCTGCGGACATGACCGCTGGCGCCTCCGCTACAATGCCGGTCCCTCCCCAGCAGCAGGCCCGTGCGACTTCGGGCCGCATCCGTCGCCGTGTATTCCCGCAGCAGCGAACCCGTCCGTTTCGAACGCGATTGCGAGGCCGTCCTGGTCCCGCAGGGCGAGTCCGTGACCCTGCCCGCGGGCAGCGTCGGCTACATCACCCAGGCCCTGGGCGGCAGTTGGACGGTGTTCGTCGAGGGCAACCTGATGCGGATCGCCGGCAAGGACGCGGACGCCATCGGCAAGGAGCCGCCGGCGCCGATCGAACTGCCCGAAGGCGCCAGCGACGACGAGGTGGAGAAGCTGGTCTGGACCCAGTTGCGCACCTGCTTCGATCCCGAAATCCCGATCAACATCGTCGATCTGGGCCTGGTCTACGAGGTCGCGGTGCGCCGCCGCGAGGCCGGCGACCGCCTGGTCGAGGTGCGCATGACCCTCACCGCCCCGGCCTGCGGCATGGGCGAGATCCTGGTCGACGACGTCCGCGGCAAGCTGGAAATGATCCCGACCGTGGCCGAGGCCGATGTCGAACTGGTGTTCGACCCGCCGTGGAACCGCAACATGATGTCCGAGGTCGCCCGGCTGGAAACCGGAATGTTCTGAGCCGTCCGGCCCGGTGGCACTCTTCCGCGTCGCTGCGCGCAGCTCCCTTTTGCCGCCCCTTTCGTGCGCGTTCCGGGCCTGTTCCGGACGGAATCCTTCGCGCAGGTCGGTGCTGCGTCGCACCAGAATACGTATTCATGCGCCGATCGTCTGCGTAGTCACGAGAAACACGTCACAACTTTCCGGCTCCAAATCGCGATTTCCTTGACGCCGTGTCGCGCCAGACGCGACGCCGGGCCTCTGCTCAGCGTCAACAGTTGACGCACTACGTCAGTTCCGCTTACGGTCCGTTCAGTCGTCCATGAGGGGGACTGTCGGACGACGCCATTCGTGATGCCCGACCACCGCCGGTCCCGTCCGGGACCTGTCGGAGAGGGAAGGGCGTGCGTTCGCCATGCAGGGGATTCCGGAAAGGGCATCCCCTGCGCCATCGCATCGCGTCAGGGAGAGAAGCCGTGAATCGCTACCGCCGTCCGACCGTGCCCGTCCGCGCGTCCGCGCCGAGCCACCGGCGCCGTCGTTCCGGCTTCGCCCCGAACGCTCCGCACGCGTCTTGAGCGCAAGCGGGGCACTGCGGCGGACGCGTTCGCCGCGACACCGACGGAGCCCCGGGCTTTGCGGTTTTTTCGAACATTCCGGAGATCGTGTGCGCTTCCATCGTTCCGCAGTACCGATGATCGCGATGTCGCTGGCGATCGGCCAGGCCATCGCCGCCGAGGACGGCGCGCCCGGGCGGACCTGCCCGGAGACCGATGCGGCCTGCCTCGACACCGTGCAGGTGACCGCGACCAAGCGTCCGGAATCGACTCTGGACGTGCCTGCGGCGACCACCATCGTCGGCGGCGCGCGCCTGCGCGAGACCGCGCCGCAGACGCCGATGGATGCGCTGCACGGCGAGGTCGGCACGTTCGTGCAGCAGACCACGCCGGGCCAGGGCGTGGTGATCGTGCGCGGACTGAAGGGCTCGGAAGTGCTGCATCTGGTCGACGGTTTCCGGCTGAACAACGCGATCTTCCGCAACGCGCCCAACCAGTACATCGCGCTGGTCGACGGTCAGAGCCTGGACCGCATCGAAGTCGTGCGTGGCCCCTCCAGCACGCTGTACGGCGGCGATGCGATGGGCGGCGTGGTGCAGATGCTCACCCCCGAGCTGCGTTATACCGGCGCGCAATGGCAGTGGAACGGCCGGCTGCGCGCGATCGCCGCCAGCGCCGACGATGCGCTGATCGGCCGCGCCGAACTCGCCGGCGGTCGCGAAGGCATGGCCTTCTCGCTCGGCGTCACCTCGCAGGAAGTGAACGATCTGCGCGCCGGCGACGGCCGCAGCCGCCCGTTCACCGGTTTCACCCAGCGCAGCGGCGACTTCCGCTGGCAGTTCGAGGTGGCGCCCGGTCACGAGCTGATGCTCGGTCTGCAGTATTCCGAACAGCCGCGCACCCCGCGCCACGACGCGCTGGTGCCGGGCTTCGGCCAGACCGTGCCCGAGAATTCGGTGTTCTTCTTCCAGCCGCAGCAGCGCCGTTTCGGGCAGTTGCGTTGGCGCATCGACGCAGCGGGTTCGCCGTTCGCCAGCCGGTTGTTCGACAGCGGCGAACTGCGCATCGGCCGGCAGATCGTCGTCGACGATCGCCTCACCCGCGCCACCGGCACGCCGAACCTGGAGCGCGAGCGCAACCGCGACACCACCACCGGCATCGTCGGCCAGTTCGGCCGCGACATCGGCACGGAGCATCATCTCAGCTACGGTTTCGAGGTGTATCGCGACGAAGTTCACTCCTCGCGCACGCGCGTGAACGTCAACACCGGTGCGTTCAGCGTGCGCCAGCCGCGTTTCCCCGACGCATCGACCATGCGCAGTTGGGCGGTCTACGTCGGCGACGATTGGCGCCGCGGACGTTTCGATCTGAACGTCGGCGCGCGCTACAGCCGTTTCGACATCGACATCCCGGCCACCGCCACCACGCCGGGCGTGTCGCTGTCGCCGGACGATCTCACCGGCAACGTCGGGCTCGCCTTCGAACTGCGCGATGAACTGCGCCTGGTCGCCAACCTCGGCCGCGGCTTCCGTGCGCCCAACATCTTCGATCTGGGGGTGTTCGGGCCGCGCCCGGGCAATCGCTACAGCGCGCCCAATCCCGATCTGAAACCCGAATACGTCAACAGCCTCGACGCCGGCCTGAAGTTCGGCGGCGAGACCTTCAGCGGCGAGTTGATCGCGTTCCGTTCGCACTATCGCGACAAGATCAGCCCGGTGCTCACCGGCAATATCGTCGATGGCGCGCTGGAAGTGCAGAACCGCAACGTCACCCGGCTGGATCTGTGGGGCGTGGAGGCCGGCGGGCGTTACCGGATCGCGGACCCGGATCTGGAGCTGTACGCCACCGCGACCTGGACCCGTGGCGAGGAAGACACCGACACCGGCAGCATGCCGGCCGACCGCATCCCGCCGATGTTCGGGAAGCTCGGCGCGCGCTGGCAGGCGCGCGGCACGCTGGGGCTGGAAGCCTACGCCCTCTACGCCACCGGTCAGGACCGCCTGAGCGACCGCGACCGCATCGATCCGCGCATCAATCCGGGCGGCACCGCCGGCTGGGCCACGCTCAACGCCCGCGTGTCGTGGCGCGCCGCGCCGGGCCTGGAGCTTTCGCTGCGCGCCGAGAATCTCGGCGACAAGCACTACCGCGAACACGGTTCCGGTCTCGACGAACCGGGCCGCAATTTCATCCTCACTGCCGACTACCGCTTCTGACGCCAGAGACCTTCATGCTCCGCACCGTCTTCGCTCCTCTCCGTCGTTACGCCTTCGCGCTCGCCGCGCTCGCGTTCGCCATGCCCGCCGTCGCGCAGGACGCGCCGGCCACGATGCCCGAACCGATCCGACTCGACCTCAGCTTCAAGCTGCCGGAAGGGCAGCCGATCGAGGTCGACAATCCGCACGGCAGCATCTACCTGCGCTTCGGCGGCTACGAGCATCAGCTCGACATCCGCGCCACCATCCAGCAGCCCGAGACCGCCGCGAAGTTCGCGTTCGAGCCCGGCGCGCGCGACGGCCGTTTTGCGGTCGCGCCGGGGTTGCCGCAAGGCGTCGCCCTCGCCGAAGGCCAGCGCATCGATCTGGTGCTGTACGTGCCGAAGGGGCATGCGGTGCGGGCGCGCACCGCGTTCGGCATGGCCGAGAGCCGCGGGCTCAAGAGCGACATCGATCTGACCACCGACAGCGGCGAGATCGCGGTCCGCGGTACCGACGGCACGGTGCAGGCGCGCAGCGCCGAGGGCCGGATCGAAGTCACCCTCGAAGACGGCGCGCGCCCGGGTTCGGAGCAGCGCATCGCCAGCCGCACCGGCAGCGTCGCGGTCAACGTCAGCGACGGCCTGAACGCCGAGGTGCGGATGTCCACGTCGCAGCAGTTCGCGACCGATTACTCGCTGACCGTCGAACATCTCGACGGGCAGGAGCCGAACAAGCGCGCCGTCGCCTTGGTCGGCAAGTCCGCGCAGGGCAAGCGCAAGGCGGTGCTGGTGCTGGAAAGTCTGGGTGGCGATGTGCGTCTGGTGCGCAAGGGCGTGTTCGTCGATCCCGAATAAGCGGTGTCCGATCGCGCTCGCCGGGCCGGATGCCCCGCGGTCGCGACGAGACCCCGCATGTTGTGCAGTGAGTCGTTCGTGTTCGTTCCGCGGATCCGGTCGCGTCATCGCGACGGGTCATGGTCGTATACCACCACAGTGTTGAGGACGCATCGATGAAATCAGTGACACTCAAGGGCGCGTTGCAGGCGGCGGCGGTTGCGCTGCTGCTGCCGTGCGCCGTCTACGCCGCGCCGTTGGCCGGCGGCAAGGGCAACAAGAATCCCGGACGCCCGCAGGTCGGACAACCGGTCACCGCGCACAGCGTCAACGTCGATCTGCGCAACCTGCCGAAAGCGACGCAGTGGCGTCCCGGCATGCCGATCCGCGAAGCGCATCGTCGCCAGTACACGCCGATCGGCACCAAGCTGCCGCACGCGCCCGCGGACAAGCCGACCGCGCGCGATCGCCTGAACGAACTGCAGGAGATGTGGGACAGCAGCCCGCGCGCGGCCCGCGCCAAGTCCGCGGTGCGCAGCCGGGTCAGCATCAACAACCCGAACACCGGCGTCAGCCCCGGCGACCCGGTGGTGGAAGTCGGCGCCAACCACGTGATCTACGCCGTCAACAGCGGCGGTTCCGGCACCTACTTCAACGTCTACAACAAGACCGGTACCCTGGTCGCCGGTCCGGTCACCTTCGGTTCGCTGGCACCGGCGGGCAACTCCTGCACGAGCGACCGCGGCGATCCGCTGGTCCATTACGACCGTCAGGCCGGCCGCTGGTTCATGCTGACCATGGACGACACCGGTCTGTGCACCTTCGTATCGAAGACCTCCGACCCGGTGAGCGGCGGCTGGTGGTTCTATCGCTACAGCACCCCGGTGCTGCCCGACTACCCGCACTGCGGCGTGTGGAACGACGCCTACGTCTGCGGCACCAACGAGGGCAGTCAGGCCGGCACCGAGATCTACGCCTTCGACCGCGCCAACATGCTCACCGGCGCCACCGCGCGTCCGGCGCAGCGCTTCAACAGCGTGGCGAACCTGTCGGGTTACGGCTTCCAGATCATGACCCCGTCGACCTTCTACGGCACCAACGCGCCGCCGGCCGGTCGCAGGCAGATCCTCGCGCGTCATCGCGACGATGAAGCCCACGACGGTGCCAGCGCCAACGGCTCGCAGGACTTCATCGAACTGTACGAACTGAACATCGACTGGACCACGCCGGCCAACAGTGCCATCACCGCGCTGCCGCGGATCGCGATCACCGAGTTCAACAGTTGGTTCCTGAACTACTCGACCTTCGCCACCGTGCCGCAGCCGGGCTCCACCTCGCGCCTCGATCCGATCCGCGAAGTGCTGCTCAACCAGTTGATCTACCGCAACATGGGCACCCATGAGGCGCTGATCGGCACGCTCGCCACCAACCAGGATCCGGCGCGCAGCGGCAGCGTGGTCGATTCCGGCATCCGCTGGTTCGAACTGCGCCGCGTCGGCAGCGGCAACTGGGCCCTGCACCAGGAAGGCACGTTCAGCCCGGGCGACAACCAGACCCATCACCTGATGGGCACGATCGCCATGGACAAGGACGGCAACATCGGCATGGCGTACAACGTCACCAAGACCAGCGCGCCGACCAAGTTCGCCACCCTCGGCTACACCGGCCGCACCGCGAGCGATCCGGCCGGCGTGATGTCGCTGGGCGAGAACGAAGTCGCCGCCGGCGCCGCGGTCGAAACCTCCGGCCGCTGGGGCGACTACTACCAGATGACCGTGGATCCGGTCGACGACTGCACCTTCTGGTTCGTCGGCATGTACCGTCCGAGCGGCAGTTGGCAGACCCGCATCCAGGACTTCAAGTTCCCGTCCTGCGGCGGCGTCACCACGTATGCGGTCTCCGGCACCATCACCACCAGCGGCGGCGCCGGCATCAGCGGCGTGAACGTCAGCGCCGGCAGCACCAGCGCGACCACCAACGCCAGCGGCGCGTACACGCTGAACCTCGCCAACGGCACCTATACGCTGACGCCGTCGCTGAGCGGCTACACCTTCTCGCCGACCAGCCGCAGCGTCACCGTCAGCAGCGCCGCCGTTTCCGGCCAGAACTTCACCGGCACGCCACCGGCGAACGTCGCGCCGACCGCGAACTTCACCTTCACCACCAGCGGCCTGACCGCCAATTTCACCGATACCTCCACCGACAGCGACGGCACCATCGCGTCGCGCTCGTGGAATTTCGGCGACAGCACCACCTCGACCGCGACCAATCCGAGCAAGACCTACGCCGCGGCCGGCACCTACACGGTCACCCTCACCGTGACCGACAACGCCGGCGCGACCAATACCCGCACGCAATCGGTCACCGTGACCGCGGGCGGCGGCGGTACTTCGCTCACCCGTGGCGTGCCGGTCACCGGTCTCACCGCGACCACCAACAACTCGCTGAACTACACGATGGTCGTGCCCGCGGGCGCCACCAACCTGACGTTCCAGATCTCGGGTGGTACCGGCGATGCCGATCTGTACGTGCGGTTCGGCAGCGCGCCGACCGATACGGTGTACGACTGCCGTCCGTTCCTCGGCGGCAACGCCGAGACCTGCAGCTTCGCCGCGCCGTCGGCGGGCACGTACTTCGTGCGGGTGAAGGCGTATTCGACCTTCTCGGGCGTGAGTCTGGTCGGCAACTACAGCACCGGTGGCGGCGGCACCCAGACCTACACCAACACCGCCGACTACACGATCAGCGACAACAGTACGGTCAACAGCCCGATCACCGTCTCCGGCCGCACCGGCAACGCCGGCACCGCGGTTCCGGTCGCGGTGAACATCGTGCACACCTACATCGGCGATCTGAAGGTCGATCTGGTGGCGCCGGACGGCAGCGTGTACGTGCTGCACAACCGCACCGGCGGCAGCGCCGACAACATCGTCACCACCTACACGGTGAACCTGTCGAGCGAGCCGCTCAACGGCACCTGGAACCTGCGCGTGAACGACAACGCCGGTGGCGATACCGGCTTCATCAACAGTTGGAGCATCACCTTCTGATATCCGCTCATTGCGAACTGTCATATCGAAAGCCCCGGCGAAAGCCGGGGCTTTTTTCTTTCCGGCCTGCGGTTGCGGGCGCAGCGAACGATCGGGCGTTGAATATATCGAAAACTTCTTCCGCGCGCGGCGAGCGATCCGCATCGGCGGGCGCGCCATGGCGTTCTCGGCGGCCCGGAAAGCGTTGCGGGATGCGCAGGAAAGCCCTTGAAAAACAGGGTTTTCTTGCGTTTCGCGAGGGCTTTGGCGCGCGCCGCAGGACCGCCGCTCCGCATTCCGCCGTTGCATTTTTTTCGATACGAATGCGGCCGGATCTGCATCCTGAGTACGGGCACGCATTGTTGCGCCGCGACTTGCTCGCGCGCGATTTTTT
>JBIJAD010000112.1:0-10904 GCA_044345955.1 Lysobacteraceae bacterium | reverse complement strand
TACGTTCCCGTTGCGGATCATGGGGAATCCGCCGAGTCGGCGACGGCCAGGGAGCAAGGCCGCATCGCCTTCGACAGGACGCCAGCCTCAGCCGTCGCGATTGCGCGGCGCGGCCGTCCTGCGGCATTGATCCGCACCGCCCGCGCCGTTCCCTGTTCCCGGCGCATCCCGCAAACGAAACGTGCCCAGAGCATCGATGAAGGAGTGACTGTGAACCGTAGAGTCTCATTGTTGTCCGCAGCGATTGGTGCCACCCTTGCTTTCGCCACCGTCCCGGCCCTTGCCGGCGAATTCCGTACCGCACGCAACCCCGTCCAGGGCCAGTACATCGTTGTCTTCAAGGACGGTACGGCCAGCCTCGCCGGCGAACGCACCAGCGCGCCGCGCGTCGGCGCCAAGGCCCGCGAAGTGGCCGGCAAGCACCGCGCCACGGTCGTGCGCAGCTTCGACCGCGCCCTGCGCGGCTTCGTGGCGCGCGCCGACGACCGCGCTCTGGCCCGCCTGCTCGCCGATCCGAACGTCGCCTACGTCGAGGAAGACGGCTACGTCTCGATCAACGCCACCCAGACCGGCGCCACCTGGGGCATCGACCGCATCGACCAGCGCGATCTGCCGCTCAACCAGACCTACAACTACGACACTACCGCCTCCGGCGTGCACGCCTACATCATCGACACCGGCGTGCTGCTCAGCCACAGCCAGTTCACCGGCCGCATGGGCAACGGTTTCGACGCGGTCACCAGCGGCGGCAACGCCAACGACTGCAACGGCCACGGCACCCACGTCGCCGGCACCGTCGGCGGAACCACCTTCGGCGTCGCCAAGGGCGTGACCATCCATCCGGTGCGCGTGCTCGGCTGCAACGGCTCCGGCACCAATTCCGGCGTCATCGCCGGCATGGACTGGGTCGCCAACAACCACGTCAAGCCCGCGGTCGCCAACATGAGCCTCGGCGGCGGCGCCTCGACCGCCACCGACGACGCGGTGCAGCGCATGGTCAGCGCCGGCGTCACCGTGGTGGTCGCGGCCGGCAACAGCAACGACAATGCCTGCAACTACTCGCCCGCGCGCGCGACCAACGCGATCACGGTCGGTTCGACCACCAGCACCGACGCGCGTTCGTCGTTCTCCAGCTTCGGCTCCTGCCTCGACATCTTCGCTCCGGGTTCGTCGATCACCTCTGCCTGGTACACCAGCAGCACCGCGACCAACACCATCAGCGGTACCTCGATGGCGTCGCCGCACGTGGCCGGCGTGGCCGCGCTGTATCTGGCCAGCAACCCGAGCGCGACTCCGGCGCAGGTGACGAGCGCGATCATCAACGCTTCGACCCCGAACAAGGTCACCAGCCCGGGCACCGGCTCGCCGAACCGCCTGCTGTACGCCTTCTTCGGCAGCACTCCGCCGCCGCCGCCGCCGCCGACCGGTCAGACCTACACCAACACCGCCGATTACCAGATCCGCGACAACAGCACGGTCAGCAGCCCGATCACCGTCTCCGGCCGCACCGGTTTCGGCTCGGCGACCACTCCGGTCGCTGTGAACATCGTGCACACCTACATCGGCGATCTGAAGGTCGATCTGGTCGCGCCGGACGGCAGTGTGTACGTGCTGCACAACCGTTCGGGCGGCAGCACCGACAACATCAATCAGACCTACACGGTCAACCTGTCGAGCGAAGCGCTGAACGGCACGTGGAACCTCCGCGTGAACGACAACGCCAATGCCGACACCGGCTACATCAACAGTTGGAGCGTGACGTTCTGATCGGTCTTTCCGGTCCGCACGTGCGGCGTTGTTCCCTGGAAACCCCGGCTTCGGCCGGGGTTTCTTTTTTCGCTGGTCGATGCTGCGACGCACAATCATCACGGCCTTGGCCACGAAACCCCGGCCGTGCAGATCGCGCGAAGCCTTGAAAATCAGTCGATTGCGACCGCCGGAGCGTGTCCTCCACGGAGTCCGACGAAGGTCGATTGACGGCGATGCCTCGCGCCGTATACGTTCGCCGGATGCCGGAGCAGGGGGCGTCCAGCGACGCAGGTTCCGGCGACAGGGGATGACGACTTTCTCCGCGAGCGACGCGGGCCCACGGGCGCAAGCCGGTGGCCCGTGCCGAAGTCGCGTGCGATCCGGGGGGATCGCCGCGAACGTCGCAGCGGCGAAGGTCCATCCAAACCACCGATCTTCAGGGGAGTCCCGATGACATCCATGTTCCGTTCCGCCCCGTTCCGGGCGGCCGCCGTGCTCTTGTTCGCATTGCCGCTCGTCGCCGTCGCCGCGCCGCTGCGCAGCAACAAGCCCGCCAATACCGGCCGCCCCATGGTGGGCAATCCGGTCACCGCGCACAGCGTCAACGTCGATCTGCGTACGCTGCCCAAGGCCCAGGAATGGCGTCCCGGCATGCCGATCCGCGAAGCCCACCGTCGCCAGTACACGCCGATCGGCACCCGCCTGCCGCATGCGCCGGAGAACATGCCGGTCGCGCGCGACCGCCTGCCCGAATTGCAGCAGATCTTCGACGAGAGCGTGCCGGCGCGTGCACGCACCAAGGCCGCCGCCAGCCGGGTCAGCATCAACAATCCGAACACCGGCGTCAGCCCCGGCGACCCGGTGGTCGAAGTCGGCACCAGCCACGTCGTCTACGCGGTCAACAGCGGCGGCAGCGGCACCTATTTCAAGGTCTACGACAAGGCCGGCAATCTGGTCGCCGGCCCGATCACTTTCGGCTCGCTCGCACCCGCCGGCAACGCCTGCACCGCCGATCGCGGCGACCCGCTGGTGTATTTCGATCGTCAGGCGAACCGCTGGTTCATGCTGACCATGGACGACGGCGCCGTCTGCACCTACGTCTCCAAGACATCCGACCCGGTGAGCGGCGGCTGGTGGTTCTATCGCTACACGACGCTGGCGTTCCCGGACTACCCGCACTGCGGCATCTGGAACGACGCCTACGTCTGCAGCACCAACGAGGGCAGCATCGCCGGTGCCGATGTCTACGCCTTCGACCGCGCCAACATGCTCACCGGCGCCACCGCGCGTCCGGCACAGCGTTTCAACAGCATCCCGACGCTGCCGGGCTACGGTTTCCAGATCGTCACCCCGGTGAGCTTCTACGGCACGGCCGCCGCGCCGGCCGGCCGGAGGCAGGTGCTCGCCCGCCATCGCGACGACGAGGCCCACGACGGCACCGCCGCCAACGGTGCGCAGGACTTCATCGAACTGTTCGAGATGAACATCGACTGGAACACCCCGGCGAACAGCGGCATCACCGCACTGCCGCGGGTTCCGATCACCGAGTTCAACAGTTGGTTCCTCGACTACACGACCTTCGCCACCGTGCCGCAGCCGAGCACCAGCCGCTCGAAGCTCGACCCGATCCGCGAAGTCATCCTCAATCAGATGACCTATCGCAACTTCGGTACCCACGAGTCGATCGTCGGCACCTTCGCCACCAACCAGGACCCCGGCCGTACCCGTCGCAGCCCGGTCAATTCCGGCATCCGCTGGTTCGAACTGCGCCGCGTCGGCAGCGGCAACTGGACCCTGCATCAGGAAGGCACCTTCGGCCCCGGCGACAGCAACACCCATCACCTGATCGGCGTTGCCGCGATGGACAAGTTCGGCAACATCGGCATGGCCTACAACGTCACCAAGACCAGCTCGCCGACCGTGTTCGCCTCGCTGCGCTACACCGGCCGCACCGCGTCCGATCCGCTGGGCGTGATGTCGCTGCCCGAGACCACCGTCGCCGCGGGCGCCGCGGTCGAAGCCTCGGGCCGCTGGGGCGACTACTACCAGATGACCGTCGATCCGGTGGACGACTGCACCTTCTGGTTCGTCGGCATGTACCGCCCGAGCGGCGGCTGGCAGACCCGCATCCAGGACTTCAAACTCCCCGGTTGCTGATCTCCGCGTCGTTGCGCACCGCGAACCCCGGCTCCGGCCGGGGTTCTTTTTTGCAGGTGCGTCGGGTTAGGCTGTTCGGGTGCGGGCGCAGGTCGCGTCCGCGCATGCCCCATCCCCCAGGGCCTGCCGCGATGAATTCACGCCTCAAGCACAGCCTCACCCGATCCCACGACCGCGGCCCCGGGCGCACGCTCAACCGCACGATCAGCGCGCAGGTGGCCAAGCTGGTCCGTCAGCGCATCGTCACCGGCTTCTATCCCGGCGGCGCGCCGCTGCTGCAGGATTCGATCGCGGCCGAATTCGGGGTGAGCAAGATTCCGATCCGAGAGGCCCTGGTCCAGCTCAGCGCCGAGGGCCTGGTCGAGATCCACGCGCACCGCGGCTTCCAGGTGCGCGCGATGTCGCTGGCCGAGGCCGAGGAAGTGCTGGGGCTGCGGCTGATGATCGAACCGACGGTCTGCGCCGAGGGCGCGCGTCTGGCGCGAGACGAAGACCGGGCCGAAGCCGAGATGGCGCTGGAGTCGCTCAACAGCCGCGTGTCGGCCGGCAAGCACGACGAAGCCGGCGAACTCAATCGCGATTTCCATCTCGCCCTGACCGTGCCGCGGCTGCAGCCGGTCGCGACCGAGATCGTCAGCCGCCTGCTCACGATCTCGCAACGCTACGCGCAGGTGCATCTCACCGTGCCGGGCCGGCCGGCACGCGCGATCGAGGAACACACCGAGATCTTCCGCGCCTGGGCCGAAGGGCGGGGCGCCGATCTCGCCGCGCTGATCCGTGTGCACATCGAGGAAACCCGCGAGGACATGGCGCAACTGTTGCCCGCCTGATTCGCCTTCGGCTCTCGGGGCAGGAAAACGACGCCCCGGCATCGTCCGGGGCGTCGTCGTGTCGCGAAGACCGCCCGCGATCAGCCGAGCACGAGGCTCAAGCCGTAGGCGCTCAGCAGTGGGTTGATCCGCTGGTAGTAGCTGACCGGGTTGGAGAACTGGCAGTTCGAATACGGCGGCGCCGAACCGCCGAGCTGGCCGCCCGAGCTGATGCCCTGCGCCTGGTTGCCGGAGATCCACGAACCGCCGGAATCGCCCTGGGTGAGGCAGGCATTGGACTGGCGCAGGCCGTAGACCGGCCCGGCCGAGTAGTTCACGGTGACGTTGGTGGCGGTGATGGTGCCGCAGCGCCAGCCCGAGGCGTAACCGGAACGGCAGACCGCGGTGCCGACGCCGTATTCGGTGCTGCCGCGCACGGCGACATTCGTGCCGTTGTAGCGATTGACCAGGCCGAACAGCGTATCGGTGCTGCGGACCGTGGCCCAGGCGCGATCGTTGGTCGGGAAGCTGCTGGCCTGCACCGAACCGACGGTGACGCCGCCGATGCTCACGCTGGTGCCGGCGCGGCCGCAGTGGCCGGCGGTGGCGAAGCCCTTGGTGCCGCTGCGGGTCACCGAGAAGCCGATCGAGCAGGAACCACCGCCCGAGCCGTAGCGGTTGCCGCCGATGACATTCGCCGCGGGCATGGCCACACCCTCGGCCTGTTCGAAGCGCACCGTACCGGCGTCGGCGCTGCTCAGCGCGACGAAATCGACCGCCTTCAGCATGGCCCCGGGCGAGACCTTCACCACCACGCTGTTGCTGGGCAGATCGATGTACCAGGACTGCACGCCGTTCAGGGCGGTGCGGCTGCGGGTCTTGGCGCGCACTGCGTTGAGGCTGGTCATCGCGCTGTCGAGTTCGCGCACGGAACGGCGGAACTGGCGCACTTCGACCCCGGAAACGCGCGCGGCCTTCG
Organism: Lysobacteraceae bacterium; assembly: GCA_044345955.1. GTDB lineage: Bacteria > Pseudomonadota > Gammaproteobacteria > Xanthomonadales > Xanthomonadaceae > Lysobacter_I. Next base: position 5,210 of record JBIJAD010000112.1, on the reverse strand, counting down.
CCGCGGAGGTGGTCGCGACCACGGTGCGGAACTCGCCGTCGGCGCCGCGTTCCAGCCAGGCACCGGCAAAGTTGGCGCCGAGTTCGCGTTCGGCCAGCGCGGCCTTGGCGCGCGACTGTTCCTGGGCCAGGAAATAACGCGGCAGTTGTTCGGCGGTGATGCCGAGGTCGCGCTCCATCGCCGAGGCGATGCGCGAATCGATCTTCGGGCCGCGCTCGGCGGCGCCGGTGGAGGCGGCGAAGCTCGCGGCGACGGCGGCGGCGATGAGGCTTGCGGACAGGGTCTTGCGGGACACGTACTTCGATGCGGACATTGAATCGCTCCTGATGCAATGGTGGTTGGACAAGCCGGTTCGTTTCCTTCGAATGCGTTGTTTCGAACCCCGGGCTTGCGATCGAACACGCGCCGGATGGATGGGGGCAGCCGTTCCGGCGGCGGTCATGTTGCGTATACGATGTACGTGGAACCGCGACCGCAGTCATGGAATCGCCGTGCGCCGGCGTGCGGTTCCATGACGATTCGACATGAGACCGCCGCGTCGGTGCATGAGCCTTGTGCGTTGCGTCAATGCGTCTGCGCACGGTGTTGCGCTGTTCCACGCCCGCGTCCATGGCGCGGTGCGATGCCCTCGCGAAGGCCGCGCAGGCCCGCTGCAGTATCATCCGCAGACGCGCGGCCCTTCCGTCTCAGCCGCCTCTCCTTGTCTCTCCGGAGTCCTGCGTCATGGCCACCCGAAGCTTTCGTCTGCTGTGCGTGGTCTGCGTCCTGAGCCTGTTGCTGCCCGCAGCCGCGCAATCCGGGCGCCTGCGCGCGAACCCCGAGCTTGCCGGTACGCATGCCCGCGACCATGCCCGCGAGGCCCTGACCTCGCTGCGCCTGGAGCGAGATCCGCAGGCGCCGCTGCATCTGGTGATGTCGCGTCGCACCTACGAGCAGATGCCCGATCTCGTCCGCGGCGGTGTGGCCAAGACCGATCGCCTCGGCTCCGCGCTGATGCTGGTCGAGACCCGCGCCGCGATGCTGAGCAGGATCACCGAACGCATCCACCAGCGCGAACGCCGCTGCGGCGGGTATTTCGCCTTCGCCACCCGCAAGGACGCCGAGGCCTTCCTGCAGTCGGATCTGTCGCACCTGAGCAAGAGAACCCCGGCCACGCCGGTCGAATACGTCATCGACAACCAGGCGACCGTGCTGCCCTGGCTGGATCAGGTCCAGCACACCAACATCCACGCCACCATCAGTCATCTGTCCGGTTACCAGAACCGCTACTACGCCAGCACGTACGGGCGTCAGGCGGCGGAGTGGATCCAGAGCCAGTGGATGGGCCTCGCCGCGGGCCGCAGCGACGTGACCTCGGAATTGTTCGCCTGCGCCACCTGTTCCACCCAACCCTCGGTGATCCTCACCATCCGCGGCCGCGAGATTCCCAACGAGATCGTGGTGCTCGGCGCGCATCTGGATTCGATCGTCGTCGGCGGAGGCGGCAGCCCGACCCAGCGCGCGCCGGGCGCGGACGACGACGCCTCGGGCATCGCCACCCTCACCGAGATCCTGCGCATCGCGATGGCCAGCGGCTGGAAGCCGCGACGCACGGTCAAGTTCATGGGTTACGCCGCGGAAGAAGTCGGCCTGCGCGGTTCCAACGCGATCGCGCAGGCGCATCGCGCGGCCAATGCGCGGGTGGTCGCGGTGCTGCAGTTCGACATGACCAACTACCGCGCCTCCACGCCGGTGGGCATGCGCCTGATCACCGATTACTCCAACATCCACCTGCAGAACTTCCTGCTGGCGCTGTTCGACACCTACCTGGCGCCGCGCGGCCTGGTGCGCGGCACCGACACCTGCGGTTATGCCTGTTCCGACCACGCCTCGTGGACCGCAGCCGGTTATCCCGCCGGCTATTTCTTCGAGGCCGGCAGCAGCGGCGGCGGTTATTTCCCCTATATCCATACCGGCAACGACACCCTCGCGAACATGGGCAACAGCGCCCAGAACAGCGGCAAGTTCGCGATGCTGGGTCTCGCCTTCCTCGGCGAGGCGGCGAAGACGTCGCAGCTCAATACGTTTCCCTGATCTGTCGTCCGCGCATCTGCTCACGCATCGGCGGTACGTCGCTCCGACTCAACCCGCCGCCTCGAAGCGATTGGCAGCGACGTTCTTGCGCACCTTCAGCGGGTCCCAGATGCGGCCGTTCATCGCGATGTAGACGCCCAGCGGCAGCGACTGCACCGCGCCGACCGCGGTGCCGATGTTGAATTCGGCGTCGGAGCCGCGGAAGCGGGCCGGGTTGAGCGCGCCGGTGAGGACGATGGTCTTGTCGGCGATGCTGCTCAGCACCTTGGCGGTATCGACCATGGTGTCGGTGCCGTGGGTGACCAGCACGTGGCGCGTGCCCTGCGCGGCGATGGTCGCGCGCAGCAGTTCGCGGTCGGCGTCGGTGATGTGCAGCGAATCCTTGCGGATGATCGGGATCACGGTGAAGCGGAAGGCGACGCCGAGTTCTTCGAGGATGCGGCCGATCTGCGGTTCGCCGACCTGATAGTCGGACTTGTCGTCGAAGTAGATCTTGTCGATCGTGCCGCCGGTGGTGACGATGAGCAGTTCTTGCATCGGGACTCTCCGCCGCGTCGGTTTCGGGCCGCGCGTATTCTGGGGGTGTGCGTCGTTTTTTGCCCGGCAGGCCGGGCGATCCGCGCATTATCGCCGTTCATGGTCGCTGGCCGCGCGGGATGCCCATCGCCGCTCAGCCCTGCGACCGGCCCCGGGCGAAGCGCGCGCGCACGCCCGGCGCGCTGGAGGCGATCACCACCGCCACCGCCAGCGCGGTCTCGATCAGGGCGAAGCCGCGCTGTTCGGCATGCGCCCAGGCGGTCATGACCCCGTGCGAGAACCACAGCAGCGCGCAGACCCCGGACCAGAACCGCGCCGTCTCGCGTCGCGCCAGCACGCCGAGGCCGAGCAGCAGCGGCGGCAGCGCGAACACCAGCAGCGCCGCGACCCGGTCCTTGTCGTCGTGGTACCAGAGCGTATACAGCGCGGACAGGCCGAACAGCGCGATCAGCAGCGCGATGCGATCGCCGGGGCGGCCGTGGTCGGGAGCGTTCATGCAGTCGTCCTCATGTCGCCGTTCACGACAGCCGCAGGGCCAGACGTGCGATCCGCCGGCCCAGCGCGCGGGCGAGGGCGGCTTCCTCCTCGGTCGGCTGCGGGTCGTCCTGCGCGCCGGCGACGTGGCTGGCGCCGTAGGGCGTGCCGCCGCTGCGCGTGGTGCTCAGCGCGGATTCGGTGAACGGGATGCCGGCGATCACGCATCCGTGATGGAGCAGCGGCACCAGCATCGACAGCAGAGTCGATTCCTGGCCGCCGTGCATGCTCGCGGTCGAGGTGAACACCGCCGCCGGCTTGCCGACCAGGGTGCCGCTGGCCCATTCGGCGCCGAGGGTGTCGATGAAATGCTTCATCGGCGCGGCCATGTTGCCGAAGCGGGTGGGGCTGCCGAGGATCAGGCCGGCGCAGTCGGCGAGGTCCTGCTTCTCGACGTAGGGCGCGCCGTCCTCGGGTTCGGGCGGGGCCGCCTCTCGGGTTACCGGCGCCACCGGCGGTACCGTGCGCAGGCGCGCGCTGACGCCGTCGACTTCGCCGATGCCGCGCGCGATCTGGCGCGCAAGCCGCGCCACCGAGCCGCCGCGGCTGTAGTAGAGGACCAGGATTTCGGGCATGGACACCCCCGCAAAGAGGGCACAGGGTACGCCAGGCGGTGCACCGGCCGCCACGCCGTTGCCTGCGTGCGTCGGCGACGCCCTGCTACCCTAGGCGGATGCCGCCGTTCGTGACCCTGCAGCGATGGTGCGCGCGCGGCTTCGACCGCGCCCGTGCCGGCACCTTCTTCCGCTTCCTGTGGCGGCGGTTCCTCGACGACCGCCTGTTCCAGGCGGCGGGCGCGCTGGCCTTCACCACCGCGTTCGCGATCGTGCCGCTGAGCATGGTCGTGTTCGGCGTGCTCTCGGCCTTCCCGGTCTACGAGCAGTGGAGCAAGCAGCTCAGCGCCTACATCTTCTCCAACTTCGTGCCGGCATCGGCGCGCGCGGTCGAAGCCTATCTGCTCGGATTCTCCGCCAATGCCGGCAAGCTCACCGTGTTCGGCGTGATCGTGCTGGTGGTCTCGCTGCTCATCACCCTCACCAGCATCGAGGCGACCTTCAACCGGATCTGGCGGGTGCCGACCGCACGGCCGAAGTTCGGCCGACTCGTGGTGTACTGGACGGTGATGACCTTCGGCGCGCTGCTCGCGGTGGCCAGTCTGGCGCTGTCGGCGCGATTCTTCGCGCTGTCGATCTTCGAGACCGAGTCCGGCCAGGTGCTCGAACACTGGCTGCTGCGCGCCAGCCCGTTCCTGATCGAATGGCTGGCGCTGGCGGTGGTCTACCGGGTGGTGCCGCATCGGACCATCGACTGGCGCTACGCCGCACTCGGCGCGCTGCTGGCGGCGGTGCTGATCGAGGCGGTCAAGAGCGTGGTGGGTTCGTATCTGGGCAGTTTCGGCGCCTACGAGAAGATCTATGGCACGCTCGCGCTGATTCCGATTTTCCTGGGCTGGATCTATTTCAGTTGGGTCGCGATCCTGCTCGGCGCCTCGCTCGCGTCCTCGCTGTCGGCGTTCCGCTATCAGCCGGCCTCGCAGCGATTGCCGCTGGGCTACGAATTCCACGGCCTGCTGCGACTGATCGGGCGTTTCGACGAATACCGCCGCGAGGGACGCGGCCTGCATCTGGACGAGATCCGCCGGATCGAACCGGTGCTGACCGATGCGATGGTGCAGCAGATGCTCGCGCAGCTCTCGCAGGTCGGCCTGCTCGCCCGCGCCGAATCCGGCGAATGGCTGCTGGCGCGCGATCTCGACGGCATCACCCTGGCCGAACTCTACGAAGCCTGCCAATTGCGCATCCCGATCGCAGAAGCCTGGCTGCCGGCCCGCGACGATGCGCTGGGCGAGGCCGCCATCGCCGCGCTCGACGACCTCCGCCTGCCGCTGCGCGACCTGCTCAAGCGCTCGGTCGCCTCGATCTACCGCAAGGACCCCGAATGAATCCGAATCCGCTCGTCGCTGCGCTCGCGCTGATCCTCGCCGCCTGCCAACCACCGACCTCGACCGAGGACGCCGGCCGCAAGCCCGCATCCGCCGATGCGCCCGCTGCGGACGCGGCCCCCGC
>JBIJAD010000154.1:0-8917 GCA_044345955.1 Lysobacteraceae bacterium | reverse complement strand
AGATCGCGCAGGATCGCCTCGGGCTCGCGCCCGGCGCGCCGGCGCCGGCGCGGCTGCGCGGCGCGTTCGGGGAACAACTGGCGATCGGTGACGACGATCCACGGCGCATGGCCGTCGCCGGCATCCCCGTCCGCATCCACCGCGAACCCGTTGTCCAGCGGCGCGACCGCGATGAACGCGCGTTCGTCGTCGTCGGCTGCGGCGAGGAATTCGCCGAAGCCTGCGAGCGTGCGCGGCCGCAGTCCGGCGCTGTGCAGGGTGTCGAGCAGCGCTTCGCGGCGTCCCGCCGAATCGGCCGCGATCAGCAGCCGGCCGGGATAGGCCGACAGGAAACCGCGCAGCGCGACCGCCGGCTCGGCGTCGCGACTCATCAGCGGCAGGTCGGGCGCGGGTTGCACGCCCAGCGCCAGCGCCTCGTCGCGACGGGGATGGGAATCGCCGCAGATCTCGACCCGGCTGGTGCGGTTCAGTCGTTCGCGCAATGCGTCCGGCGGCAGATACAGCGCCTCCGGCGGCAGCAGCGGGCGCTCGATATCGTGACGACGCTGCTCGTAACGCTCGCCGACGCCGTGCCAGAAGGTTTCCATCGCCTCCGGCGCGCCCTCGCCGAGCACCGGCAGCGCGTCCTGCGGCAGATAGTCGAACAGGGTCGCGGTGCTCTCGAAGAACAGCGGCAGGTAGTACTCGATGCCGGCCGGCGCCAGCCCGGCCTTGAGGTCCTGGAACAGCGCGCTGCGCCGGGTGTCGATATCGAATCGATCGCGCAGCGCGTCCATCGCACGGCGTAGCGCCTCGCCCTCGATCGGCACTTCGCGCCCGGGCAGCAACTGCACCGAGTCGTATTTCTCCAGCGAGCGCTGCGATTCGGGATCGAAGGCGCGGATCGTGTCGATCTCGTCGTCCAGCAGTTCGACGCGGTAGGGCTCGTCCGCGCCCATCGGATACACGTCGAGCAGGCCGCCGCGGACCGCGAAATCGCCCGGGTCGAACACCTGCGGCACATGCCGATACCCGGCGCTTTCCAGCCGGCGCTTTTCGGCGTCGAGATCCAGACGCTGCCCCACGCGCACATCGAAGCTGCCGCCGATCAGGTGCGACAGCGGTGCCAGCCGCTGCATCAGCGTCTGCACCGGCACCACCAGCACGCCGCGGCGCAGGGTGGGCAAGCGGTGCAGCACCGCCAACCGCTGCGAGACGATGTCCGGATGCGGACTGAACTGGTCGTAGGGCAGGGTTTCCCAGTCGGGGAAATGCAGCACGGGCAGGGCCACGTCGCCGCCGGCGAGGGTGCGCAGATCCTGTTCGAGCTGATGCGCGGACTGGTTGTCGCGGGTCACCGCCAGCAGCGGTGCGTCGTGGGTCTGCGCCAGACGGGCGAGGACCCAGGCGAGGGCGCTGGCGCTGGCCGGCGCGCGCCACCAGGCACGCGACTGGCCGGCTTTCGGCAACAGCCGGGCGGGGAAGGAGGGTGCGGACATGGAGCCGGCGATTCCGGAAACCGGCCATTCTACCGGCAGCATCGCCGCGCGGCCGGCGGGATCAAACGCCTTCGGAAGCGTCGTCGCGCTCGGCTTCGGCCACCGCGGTCAGCCGCGGATCCTCCAGGTCGAGCGTGACCCGGACCAGCCCGGGGGTGTCGCCGTGTTCGCGACGGAAACCCAGCGATTCGGCCAGCCCGAGCATCGCGGTGTTGTATTCGAGCACGTCGCCGTAGAGCCGCTTGAGCCGCCGTCGCCGCGCCCAGCGCACGAGGCGCAGCATCAGCAGCCGGCCCAGGCCCATGCCGCTGATGAAATGGCTGACCAGGATCGCGAATTCCGCTTCGCGGCGGTCCGGGTCGATCGCGGCGCGTGCGACCGCACCGATCAGGGCCTCGCCGGGCGGCAGCGGCTCGGCTGCGACCAGGGCGAATTCGCGCTCGGGATCGGGGCGGGTCAGCCGCGCCGCCGTTTCCGGGGTCAGCTCCTTGATCGCGTACAGGAAGCGCTGGCGGATCTCGTCCGGGCGCAGCAGGCTGAACCCCGCCCGCAGCGGCTCCGCATCCTCGGCCCGGATCGGGCGGATGAGCAGTTCCCGGCCGTCGAGCAGCCGTTTGTACTCATGCCAGGGCGGGAGCCGGTCGCGTCTCACGTCGGGCATCTTCGCACAGCGGAAATGAAGCCCGGCTCTAATGTGACAGAGCCCGTCCGCCATGGCCGGGCGTATGCTGGGCGACATGAACGCCGATACCCTGCGCAGGCTCGTCGGGCACTGGCCCGGCGTGACCGAAGACATCAAATGGGGCAACGACCTGGTGTTTTCGGTCGGCGGCAAGATGTTCTGCGTGCTCGACATCGCGCCGCCCACAGCCGGCGGCAGTGGGCGGCTCAGTTTCAAGGTCGGACCGGAGCGATTCCTCGAATTCACGGACCGCCCGGGGATCATCCCAGCACCGTACATGGCTCGCGCGCACTGGATCAGCCTGACCCGTCCCGACGCGCTGCCGCGGACCGAGCGCGATGCACTGATCCGCGGCAGCTATGAGCGGGTGCGGGCGACACTGACGAAGAAGGCCCAGCGCGAGCTGGGCGATGGTTGAAGCGCGGCTTGGACCGCCTACGGCTCGCCGAGCCGTTTCGGGATCGGGGTCAGCGCAACGCCGCCGCGGACCCGAGGCGATGCACCGATCTGCGGCAGCGACCGACGTCCCGGCCACGTACCGCCGAAGCAGATCCGCGACTGCACGGCCCGATCCCGGCGCCCGCCGGGCTCAGTGCGCGCAGCCTGCGCCCGGGCAGGGGCGGCCATCGTCGAAGCCCGGGCCGAACGCGCGACCGTCGCGATCCACCGCGCGCAGCAGCAGGACGTCGCGGCCGCTTTCGGGATGACGCACGAACGCCGCGACGATGCCGGCCGCGCCGGGCTGCGCGAGCAGACGTTCGAAGACCTCGCGTCGCCACTGCACGCCGACGCTGTTCGCGCCCGGTGCGGTGGCGCGGCGGCGCTGCGCCGCTTCGAGGAAGGCTTCGGTCTGCGCCGGGTCGAGCGCGACGCCGGCGCGCTTGAGCGCCTGCGGATCGGAAGCGGTCGCGCCCGCGATGTCGTTGCAGTATGGCGGGCAGCGTTTACCGAGTTCGTAGGCCGTTCCGAACGGCCTGCCTCGGCGATCGGTCGCGCGCAGCAGCAGGGTTTCCGCGCCGTCGTCGGGCATCGCGACGAATTCGGCGTAGATGCCGGTGGCGTTCGGGTCTTGCAGCAGCGCACGGAACACGCGTGTCGGGAACGCGACGCTGCGGGTGTGGGCGGCGTGCGCCGGCCCTGGCTGGGCCCCATAGCGCGAGGCGATGTGGTCCGCGGACAGCGCCCGGTGCGCGCCGTCGTCGGTGGCCGCTGCGGACAGGGTCGCCAGGCTCAGGCAGGCGGCGGCGAAGAGGCGCGAAACGATGCCATGGGGCATGAAGAACTCCTTTTTTTCCATGGGATGAAGTCCGGTGCCCGGCCGCGCCCCTCGCGACCGTTCAGGCGGCCTTCGGCTTGCCGCGCAATTTCGAGACCAGAGTCAGCGAGCCGACGATGATCGCGCCGGCGATGATGCCCACCGCAGCGTCGAACAGCATCGAGACCAGCCAGCCGAAGCCTTCGATCCTGCCCAGATCCTCGCCGAGGTGATGCAGCGGCGGGATGCCTTCGACCAGGATGTGGCCGCCGACCAGAAACATCGCCGCGGTGCCGGCGATCGACAGGAATTTCATCAGGTACGGGGCGCCGGTGAGCAGGCCGCGGCCGATCGCCGCTTTCAGGCCCTTGCCCGCACGGCTCAGGGCCAGCCCCAGATCGTCGAGTTTGACGATGCCGGCGACCAGACCGTAGACGCCGACGGTCATGATGATCGAGATCGCGGCCAGCACGCCGAGCTGACGCGTGAAATCCGCGTCCGCCACCGTGCCCAGCGAGATCACGATGATCTCCGCGGACAAGATGAAATCGGTGCGGACCGCGCCTTTGATCTTGTCGCGCTCGAACGCGACCATGTCGACCTTTTCGTCCTGCACCGCCTTCAGCAGGTCGGCGTGATGCTTGTCGTCCTCGGCCTTGCCGTGCAGGAACTTGTGCGCCAGTTTCTCCACGCCCTCGTAGCACAGGAACGCGCCGCCGAGCATCAGCAGCGGCATCACCAGCGGGATGCCGATCCCGCGCCCGTGCAGCCAGTGTTCGAGCGCGCTGATCGCCAGCGCCGCCGGCACCAGGATCAGCTTGTTGATCATCGAACCCTTGGCCACCGCCCACACCACCGGCAATTCGCGGTCGGCGTTGATGCCGGTGACCTGCTGCGCGTTCAGCGCCAGATCGTCGCCGAGCACGCCGGCGGTCTTCTTGGTGGCGACCTTGGTCATCACCGACACGTCGTCGAGCAGCGTGGCGATGTCGTCGATCAGGGCGAACAGGCTGGAACCGGCCATGGCGATCCGGGAGACACGGAAGGACCAGCGATTGTCGCACAGCCCGGCTGGGCGCCGCGGCTCAGGCCGGGGCGCGCAGCCAGTCGCAGCGCCAGGACCCGCCGGGCTCGCCCAGCGCCGCGCACAGCGCGGCGACGATCCCGGCCGCGGTGGCGTCGAAGCGCCACGGCGGGTTGAGCACCAGCAGGCCGCTGCCGTTCATGCGCAGCGGCGAATCGTCGGCCCGCACCAGCAGTTCGCAGCGCAGCGCCGAGCGTGCGTCCAGCGCGGCGGCGGCGCGGTAGACCGGCATCAGCGCGCTGCGTCGCTTGATCGGATACCACAGCGCCACCACCGCCTGCGGCCAGCGCGCGAGACCGTCGCGGATCGCATCGAGCGCGATGCCGAATTCGTCGAGCTGGGCCTCGTAGGGTGGATCGATCAGGATCAACCCGCGGCCGAAGCGTTCGCCGCCGATCCGAGGCGGCAGCAGTGCGCGCATCGCGGCGTAGCCGTCGCGGACGTGGATCGCGACCCGCGGATCGGCGCCCAGCGCCCGGCGCAGGCGCGCGGCTTCTTCCTCGCTCAGCTCGCAGCAGGCGATCCGGTCCTGCACGCGCAGGGCGTGGGCGAGCAGCCAGGGCGAGCCCGGATAGGCCTCGGGCCCGCAGGCCGCGCGGCAGGCCGCCACGGCCTCCAGGTAGCGCGCCAGCGCCGGTTCGGTCGCGCTCGCGGCCTGCAGTCGGCCGATCCCGCCGGCGGCCTCGCCGGTCCGCTGCGCCTGTTCGTCGTCGAGCGCATACAGGCCGGCGCCCGCGTGGGTGTCCAGCGCGAACAGCGGCGCCGGTTTCGCGGTCAGCGCGTCGCACAGCGCCAGCAGCAGGCTGTGCTTGAGCGCGTCGGCGTGATTGCCGGCATGGAAGCCGTGACGGTAATTCATGCGCTGCGGAAGGCGGTGGGGCGGGCCGCCCGGTGCGGGCGCCGCGCCATGGTAGGACAAAGTCCGGTGCGCGGCGGCCTACAATGCCGCAGGACCGCCCCGCCGCCCGCCATGACCGCCGCCCCGACCATCCTCATCGCCGAAGACGAAACCGCGATCGCCGACACCGTGGTCTACGCGCTGCGCGCCGAGGGCTTCGCGGCCGAACACGTGCTCACCGGCGGCGCGGTGCTGCCGCGGATGCGCGCCGGTGGGATCGATCTGGTGGTGCTCGACGTGGGGCTGCCGGACGTGACCGGTTTCGAGGTCTGCCGCGGCATCCGCGCCTTCAGCGAGGTGCCGGTGATCTTCCTCACCGCGCGCGACGGCGAGATCGATCGCGTGGTCGGGCTGGAACTGGGCGCGGACGACTATGTGGTCAAGCCGTTCTCGCCGCGCGAGCTGGTCGCCCGCGTGCGCGCTCGCCTGCGTCGGCGCGCGGCCGCCGATACTGCGAACTGGCGCGAACACGGCGCATTCGCGATCGATCGCGACGGCAGCCGCATCCGTTATCGCGCGCGCGCGCTGGATCTCACCCGCTACGAATACGGGCTGCTCGCGGCGCTGCTGCAGCGGCCCGGCGCGGTGCTGTCGCGCGCGCAGTTGATGGACCGGGTCTGGGCCGACGCGATGGAGAGCGGCGACCGCACGGTGGACACCCACATCAAGACCCTGCGCGCCAAGCTGCGCGCGGTGGATGACGCCCTTGGCGGCGGCGAGGACCCGATCCGCACCCATCGCGGCCTCGGCTATTCGCTGGACGTGGACCGCTGAGCGCGCACGCGGGCGACGACGATGAAGATCGGCCTGCGCATCCTGCTCGGCTACTTCCTGATCGTGGCGCTCGCCGCGCTGTTGCTGGGCCGGGTGTTCCTGCAGGAAGTGAAACCCGGTGTGCGCCAGGCGATGGAGGACACCCTGGTCGATACCGCGAACCTGCTCGCCGAGCAGGCGAGCGACGATTTCCTCGCCGGGCGCATCGCCGACGGCCGTTTCGCCCAGCGCGTGCGCGCGCTGACCGACCGCGACCTCGGCGCCGAGATCTGGGGCTTCCGCAAGCGCAAGGTCGGCACACGCATCTACGTCACCGATGCCCGCGGCATCGTGGTGTTCGATTCGGCGGGCACCGATGTCGGCAAGGATTACTCGCGCTGGAACGATGTCCATCTGACCCTGCGCGGGCGTTACGGCGCGCGCTCGACCCGCAGTGATCCGACCGACGACGCCAGTTCGGTGATGCACGTCGCGGCGCCGATCAAGGTGCGCGAAAACGGCCGCGATCGGATCGTCGGCGTGCTCACCGTGGCCAAGCCCAACCAGACCATCGCCCCGTTCATCGCCCGCAGCCAGACCGTGATCCTGCGCTGGGGCTTCGTGCTGCTGGGCGCGGCGCTGGCGATCGGCCTGCTCGCGGCCTGGTGGCTGTCGCGCCAGCTCGGTGCTCTGCGCCGTTACGCCGATGCGGTCACCGCCGGCGAACGCGCCGCGCCGCCGGACAGCGCCGGCGAATTCGGCGATCTCGGCCGCGCGCTGGAGACGATGCGCGCGCGGCTCGAAGGCAAGCAATACGTCGAACAGTACGTGCATGCGCTGACCCACGAGTTGAAAAGCCCGTTGGCGGCGATCCGCGGCAGTGCCGAACTGCTGGAATCCTCCGCTGCCACGATGCCCGAAGCCGATCGCACGCGCTTCGTCGCCACCATCCGCGCGCAGAGCGAACGCATGGCGGAGATGATCGACAAGCTGCTCGCGCTGGCCGCGGTCGAACACCGGCAGCGGATCGAACAACCGCAGCGGCTGGACCTGCGCGTGCTTGCGGACGATGCCGCCGAGCGCATCGCGCCGAAGCTGGTGCAGCGCGGCCTGCGGCTGGAGATCGCCGAAGACGAGGCCGCGCATGGCGCGCGGGTGTCCGGAGACGCCTTCCTGCTGCGGCAGTCGCTGCTCAATCTGCTGGAGAACGCCGCGGATTTCGCCCCGACCGGCAGCACGATCGAACTGCAGTTGCGTCGCGAGGGCGAGCGACTGACGGTGGCGGTGCTCGATCGCGGCCCCGGTGTGCCCGATTACGCGCTGGACCGCGCCTTCGAACGTTTCTATTCGTTGCCGCGTCCCGAAGGCGGCAGCCGCAGCAGCGGTCTGGGCCTGTGCTTCGTGGCCGAAGCCGCGGCTCTCCACGGCGGCGAGGCGCGTCTGGACAACCGCGACGGTGGCGGTGCGGTCGCGTCGATCCTGCTGCCGATCGCGACCGCCTGACGCGATCACCCAACGCGATCACCCAACGCGGATGGGGTCGTTCCACTGCCCCCGCGTCGACCCGGCAATTCACCCCGACTTCACACCAGCGCCATCGCCGCCCCGCGAGCGCGGCCGAGACTGCCGGCGTCCACAACACGCCGGAGGCGGTCATGCGTTTGCTGCTCAAGATCCTGATGGTGGTCGGCATGACCATCCTGTTGCTGGTTCCGCTGGCGATGATTCGCGGCACGATCCAGGAACGTCAGTACTACCGCGACCAGGCGGTCCAGACCATCGCCCGCGGCACCGCCGGCGCGCAGGCACTGACCGGATCGGTGCTGGTGGTGCCCTATGTCGAAACCGTCGAGGTCGAGGAGAAGAACGCCAACGGCGAGGTGATCCGTACGGTCAAGCGCGACGGCGAGGCTGGGCAGTGGGTGTTCTTCCCGGCCACGATGAACGTCGACGGCACGATCATCCCGCGCAGCAAGTTCCTCGGCCTGCACGAGGTCCGCAGCTACGAGCTGCGCGCGACCACCGCGGCGAAGTTCGATGTGCGGATTCCGGCCGACGAGAACCCCGAACTGCCGCGCAGGATCGGTCAGCCCTGGCTGAACTACGGCATCGCCGACGTGCGCGGCCTCGCCGGCGTGCCCCGGCTGACGATCGGCGGCGCCGACGTGAAGCTGGAGCGCGGTCTCGGCGGGCGCGAAGGCAGCGGTCTGCATGCGCGGCTCGCCGCACCGAAGGCCGGCAGCGGACTTGTCCTCGATACTCGCCTGGTCTTTGCGCTGGAAGGCACCGAAACTCTGTCGGTCGCGCCACTGGCGCAGGACAATCGGGTGACGATCGACTCGATCTGGGAGCATCCGCAGTTCGGAGGCGCGTTCACCGCGCGCAGCAAATCGATTTCGGAAAAGGGGTTCCGCGCCGTATGGGAAGTCACGTCGCTGGCCACCAATGCCCAGGCGCAGTACCTGGCCGGGCGTACTCAGCCGAACGTCCAGGTGTCGGCTACGAACGGCAGCGAGGACACGACGGCAGGCCTGGACGCGGTTGCGGTCTCGCTGGTCGATCCGGTGAACGTGTATTCGCAGGCCGATCGCGCGACCAAGTACGGCATCCTGTTCGTGTTGCTGACCTTCGTCGGCTTCTTCATGTTCGAACTGATCAAGCAACTGCGCATCCACCCGGTACAGTACGGTCTGGTGGGGCTGGCGCTGGCGATCTTCTTCCTGCTGCTGGTCGCGCTGTCCGAACATATCGCCTTCGAACTCGCCTA
>JBIJAD010000153.1:0-8958 GCA_044345955.1 Lysobacteraceae bacterium | reverse complement strand
TTTCGACAGTACAAGGATGTACTGTCGAAAAACCCCGCGAAGCCCGCGGACCCGGCGCGCAGCGCCGGGCGCAACCGACGGGGTGTGCTTTCTTTGGGCAACTCTTTCTTTGCACAAGCAAAGAAAGGTGGCTCGCTCGCGCCAGCGAGCGAAACCAAGGGCCGAGAGGAAAGCCTCGAAGATCGCTGAAGTTGAAACGATCAACAGCAGATCCCTCGCCGATGGCTCGGGATGACAATCGTCGAATCGGTCTAACACATAGACCTGTTGCAGAAAATGTGAGGAGGAGCTGAGTCTTGGGCCCGTCCTCACCTTCCTGCTGCCGAAGCCCGCCCCCGGATCAAGTCCGGGGCAGACTCTACCACCGCCTCGCGTCAACCAACGCCCGCGTATGCGCATGCCGCGGCGTGCGCAGCACCGCGTCGGCATCGCCGATCTCGACGATGCGGCCGGCCTCCAGCACCGCGATGCGCTCGGCGACCGCGGCGGCGGCGGACAGATCGTGGGTGACGAACAGCAGGGCGAGGCCGCGTTCGCGCTTCAATCGTGCGAGCAGTTCGAGCACGCCGCGACGGTGGTGCGCATCGAGCGCCGAGACCGCTTCGTCGCAGACCAGCAGCTCCGGATCGCAGGCCAATGCGCGCGCGATCGCGATGCGTTGGCGTTGGCCGCCCGAACACTGGTGCGGCCAGCGCGCGGCCAGTTCGGGATCGAGCCCGACCGCGGACAACAACGCACGCGCCTTCGCCGCGCGCGAGGCGCGATCGCCGATCGCGTGCACGCGCAGCGGTTCGGCGACGATCTCGCCGATGCGCATGCGGGGATCGAGCGAGGCGTAGGGGTCCTGGAAGACCACGCCGATCCGCCGCCGCGCCGCGCGCAGCGCGCGGCCACGCAGGGCGGTGAATTCGACCCCGTCCAGCCACACCCGGCCCTGTGCACCACGCAGCAGGCGCAACACTGCACGCCCCAGCGTGCTCTTGCCGCTGCCGCTCTCGCCGAGCAGGGCCAGGCCTTCGCCACGATGCAGGTGCAGATCGACGCCGTCCAGCGCCGGTCGCGGCGCCCGCGGGTAATGCACGGTCATGGCCTCGGCGCGGAGCAAAAGCAAATCCCCCGTCGGCGGCTGCGCCGCCGCCCGCCCCCTTTTGCAAAGGGGGCTTTCGACCGGCGACCGATCCGCCTCGATGGCATCCCGCGCATCGTCCTGCGCCACGGCTGCTTTCCCCCTTTGCAACAGGGGGGCGGCGGCATGCAGCAAGGATGAGGGGATTCGATCGGCCTCGACCAACTCCCGCGTGTAGGCTTGCGTCGGTGCGGCGAACAATGCGCGGGTCGGCCCGCGTTCGACCACCTCGCCGCGGCGCAGCACCAGGACGTCCTCGGCGTAGGCGCCGACCAGCGGCAGATCGTGGCTGATCAGCATCAGCCCGAGCCCGTCCTCGCGGCGCAGCGCATCGAGCAGGTCCAGCACCTCGCGCGCGATCCGCGCGTCGAGTGCCGAGGTCGGTTCGTCGGCGATCAGGAACGACGGGCCGCTGCACAGCGCCAGCGCGATCGCGATGCGCTGACGCTGGCCGCCGGAGAACTGGTGCGGGTAGCGGCGCAGCGCGGCCTCGGGGTCGGACAGATGCACGCGCTGCAGCAGCCGCGACGCCTCGTCCGCATCGCGGCCGTGCGCACGCAGGGTCTCGATCAACTGCGCGCCGATCGTGCGCAGCGGATGCAGCGCGGCGAGCGGATCCTGTGGCACCCAGCCGAGCATCCGCCCGCGCAGTGCGGCATGCGCCGGCGCCACCCGCGCATCCAGCACGAGCGTGCCGTCCGCGTGCGCCAGCGTGCCCGTCGCGCGAAGGCCCGGCGGCAGCAGACCGAGCAGCGACAGCGCGGTGAGGCTCTTGCCGCTGCCGCTTTCGCCGACCACGCCCAGGCAATGCCCGGCGACCAGGTCCAGCTCCAGCGGCCCGAGCAGTCGGCGCGCGCCGGCGTGCACTTCGAGCGCGCGCAGCGACAGGGTCATGCCGCCGCCTTCACGTCGGCGCCGGCGCCGCGCACGTCCAGCCAATCGCGCAGGCTGTCGCCGAGGAACTGGAACGCGGCCAGCGTGGCGACCAGAAACCCGGCCGGGAACAGCAGCGTCCACGGCGCGCTGTCCAGCTCCTGCACGCCTTCGGCCAGCAGCGTGCCCCAGCTCGCCGAGGGCTCGTCCACGCTCAGGCCGAGGAAGCCGAGGAAACTTTCGACCAGGATCGCCTGGGGCAGGATCATGCCCAGATACACGAACGCCAGCGGCAGCAGATTCGGCAGCGCATGCCACTGCAGCCGCTGGCGGAACGACGCGCCGATCGCGGTCGCGGCCAGCACGAACGGTGCCTCGCGCAGGCGCGCGGCCTCGGCGCGCATCACCCGCGCCAGATCGATCCAGACATAGCCGCCGATCGCCGCGAGCAGCAGCCACAGCGAGCGCTCGAACAGGGTCAGCAGCAGGATCACGATCAGCAGGAACGGCAGCGCACTGGCGACATCCAGCGCGCGCACCACCAGGCGCTCCGGCCAGCCCCCGGCGAGCCCGGCGCTGGCGCCGATGCCGAGCCCGAGCGCCAGCGCGACCAGGCTGGCGAGAAAACCGATCGTCAACGACAGCCGACCGCCGGCGAG
This sequence comes from Lysobacteraceae bacterium, assembly GCA_044345955.1. Classification (GTDB taxonomy): domain Bacteria; phylum Pseudomonadota; class Gammaproteobacteria; order Xanthomonadales; family Xanthomonadaceae; genus Lysobacter_I. The sequence goes on along the minus strand of JBIJAD010000153.1, from coordinate 6,300 downwards.
GGTGCGCGCCAGCACGTCGCGGCCGATCGCGTCGGTGCCGAACCAGTGCCCGGCCGTGCCCGGCGCCACCGACAGCGCCGACCAGTCCGGCCGGTGCGGATCGAAGGGCGCGAACAGCGGCCCGACCCAGCACAACAGCGCCAGCCCGCCGAGGAACAGCAGGCAGACGCGGGCCAGCGGCGGCAGGGTGCGGAGCGTGGGCATCGGGGGGATTGTAGGGAGTTGCGTGGCCGGATTCGCTCGCACGCCCACACTGTCGCGGCAAGTCGGCGACCGCCGTGGTCCGTCATCCACAAGTCCCCTTTTGCCAAGGGGGCGGCGGCAGCCGGCGATTTCCGGGCCGCAGAGACACCGCGAATGCCCCCGCCGCGCGGCGCGCCCCTTTTCCAACGGGGGCACAGCACCCCTGCCTCTGCACGTCGTACCGGTTTGTCCGAACGCAAATCCGCGGCCTTCCGGCGCGCGTATCATGCGCCCCATGACCTATCCCATGACCCGCCTCCGCCGCATGCGCCGCAGCGAGTTCTCGCGCCGGCTCATGCGCGAACACCTCCTGACCGCGGACGATCTCATCTACCCGGTCTTCGTCCACGAACTCTCCGGCCGCGCCCCGGTCGGCTCGATGCCCGGCATCGAACGCCTCTCGATCGACGAACTGCTGAAAGTCGGCGAACAGGCCAGCGAACTGCGCATTCCCGCACTCGCCCTGTTCGCGGTCACCGCGCCGGAGGCCAAGTCGCTGGACGGCGCCGCCGCCTGGGACGAGGACGGCCTGATGCAGCGCGCGGTGCGCGCGCTCAAGCAGCGCTTCCCGGAGCTGGGCGTCATCACCGACGTCGCCCTCGACCCCTACACCTCGCACGGCCAGGACGGGCTGATCGACGACAGCGGCTACGTGGTCAACGACGAAACCGTCGAGGCACTGGTGCAGCAGGCGCTCTCGCACGCCCGCGCCGGCGCCGACGTGGTCGCACCCAGCGACATGATGGACGGCCGCATCGGCGCGATCCGCGAAGCGCTGGAAGCCGCCGGCCACATCCACACCCGCATCCTCAGCTACGCCGCGAAATACGCCAGCAGTTTCTACGGTCCGTTCCGCGATGCGGTGGGTTCGGCCGGCGCGCTGGGCAAGGGCAACAAGTATTCGTACCAGATGGACCCGGCCAATTCCGACGAAGCCCTGCGCGAAGTCGCGCTCGATCTCGACGAAGGCGCGGACATGGTGATGATCAAACCCGGCCTGCCCTACCTCGACATCGTGCGCCGGGTGAAGGACCGTTTCGGCGCGCCGACCTTCGTCTATCAGGTCAGCGGCGAATACGCGATGCTCAAGGCCGCCGCGCAGAACGGCTGGCTGGACGAACGCGCCTGCGCGCTGGAAGCGCTGCTGGCGTTCAAGCGCGCCGGCGCCGACGGCGTGCTGACCTATTTCGCGCTGGACGCGGCCCGCTGGCTGCGACAAGCGGAAGGGTGAGGTTTACAACGGCTTTGTTGCCGCGCTTTTCTGCACGATTCTGTGCATCAGCGGTGCTGTTGCGGGAAGGCCTCAAGCACTCAGAATCCCGCAGTGAAAGCATTGACAAGGAATCCTGTTCCATTGATGAGCACATGCGCCAGCACGCAGACGATGATGCTGTTGAACCGCACGTACAGATATTGCAGTGCCAGCGCCGAACAGAACGTTCCTAACGTACCGGCCACCGAGTAGCCGTGATCGAGCGCAAAGATCGCGGACACGTAAAGCCCCGCGAACCATATATTGGAAAGCCGCGCGATGAGGGTGAAGTAAAGCGCGCGAAACAGGATTTCCTCACTGATCGGCGCATGGATGACGGTTCCGATGAACGCGCTGGTTTTGTCGATGACAAGAAAAATGCGATCGACCGCATCACCCAGAAGCAGTCCAACCATTTTTGCAGCGATCGGCAGGTATATCCATCTCGGTTTGGTCGCCAACAAATTGCGTGCATTGGCCCAATCCTGACGAATGTCGAACAAGAAGCAGAATACCAGTACCCATAGACCTGCCTCGAACAACGCGAGCAGGTTTTCCGCCAAGCCGCGATGGCCCCAGAGTCCGTCGTACCATCCATAAGTCTTGAGCGTCCACCGCGGCGAAAACTTCATCGCTTCGATCATCGCGCCGGTCTGTGCACGGCCTTCTTCAGCACCAAGTCCGGTGTCGATGCGGCAAACCAATCGCTGCGGGTCCGGCGGCTGCGCATGCGAATACAACGCGCGCTCTATGGCTGCATTCCGTTCGAAGCACTGTCCAGTAAATTGATGGCCCGCGAGCGAGCCCGCCTTGGGCGTCAGATCATCTCGACTCCATGTGTCGGCCGTTATCGCGAACACGATGGTCGTGGTATTGGCTGCAGCGATGATTCGCTGTCGCAGGGCGCCGGGTATCGACAACGAAGCGTACACTGCGGCGCACACAACCCCCAGCAGAAGCCATCTGCCGAGGGCTTTGGGCCACCGGGCCATGCCGTCAATTACAGGTAGCACCGGCACTCGCACCGCAGTCCGCTGCAGTGCTGTCGTGGATAGTGAAACCTCTTCCCTGGCTCTGACAATGGCGGATATCGCGAATGATCTGATTGTTGCCGGCAATCATGCCGCGCTGACAGTCGCGACTGTCCGCCCATTCCGAATACGCGATCGTGGCAGCAATCTCGACAATCACGATAATCAAACCGATGATGATGGCTTCAGCCACCGTCCCCTTGTCTATGTTTTGACCCGCTTCTCTCAGCGTAGCCACCTCGGATGGGGTCAATACGCCATAACCCACGACGGTATTGCCCTGCAGTATCTTCGCAGTGGCTCGCGTCAGATTCAACTGAACGTCGTAGAGTTCTCCGGAAGCGACTGTATAGGCGACTTCGATGATCTCATCGCCGGTCTGTGCCGGCACAGGAGACGGATTGAACACGGGTGGTTGACTTGCAACTACCCTATATACGAAGCTTTCGTTTATGGGATACATCCGCGCCTCTGCGGGAGCCGGCGCATCTTCGGACTCTGGCGGAGGGGTGGCCGCCAGCGATTGCTGAAACAGGAAGGTCGTCGCGACGACTGCGCAGATCATTTTCCGGAAATACATTTTTTTGAATCTCCTTATTCTCACCCTGGTTTCGAGCAACTCGCTTTTACAATACGCAATATATCTTGTCAACGATAATTTGCATTCATATTTAACAAGAGATTTCGGGAGTACTCGATGAAGCGCTACGCCGTGTTCGGACACCCGGTCCTGCATTCGCTGTCGCCGAAGATCCACAAGGCGTTCGGGCAGCAGACCGGCATCGCGCTGGACTACGTCGCGATCGAATGCGCGCCGGGCGATTTCGCCGGCGCGCTGGCCTCGTTCGCGAAAAGCGGCGGCCAGGGCGCCAACGTGACCCTGCCGCACAAGCAGGCCGCCGCCACGCTGTGCAATCTGCTGAGCAAGCGCGCGCAGCGCGCGGGCGCGGTCAACACCCTGATCCGCCACGACACCGGCTGGCTGGGCGACAACACAGACGGCGCCGGGCTGATCCGCGATCTGACCGATCGTCACCGCCTCGACCTGCGCGGCCGACGCACGCTGCTGCTCGGTGCCGGCGGCGCCGCGCGCGGCGTCGCGCCGTCGCTGCTGGATGCCGGCATCGGCGAGCTCACCGTCGTCAATCGCGACGCCGCCAAGGCCGATGCGCTCGCCGATCTGCTCGGCGAACCGGGACGCGTGCATTCGCGCTATCTCGACGATCTGGGCACGCTCGGCGAATTCGATCTAATCCTCAACGCGACGTCCGCCGCGCGCCACGGCACGCTGCCGGCGCTGCCGATGTCGCTGGTCGGCCCGCGCACCGCGGCGGTCGATCTGAGCTACGGCGAGGCCGCCATCCCGTTCCTGGCCTGGGCCCGCGCCGCGCAGGCGCGCGATACCGTGGATGGTCTCGGCATGCTGGTCGAACAGGCCGCGGAGAGTTTCTTCCTCTGGCACGGCGCACGCCCGGAGACCGACCCGGTGTACGCCGAACTGCACGCCCGCCACGCCGCGCTGACGACCGCGGACTGACACCGCCCACGACGGAGATCCACGCATGCAGTCGTACTGGCTTTCCGTGCTGAGCTACTCCCTGCCCGAACTGTTCGCGCTCGGCGTCGCGCTTGTGCTGCTGCTGACCAACGCCCGCCCGGGGCCGTCGCGCCAACTCGGCCTGATCGGCATCGGGGTCATGCTCGGCGCGTCCTGCGCGGGGCTCGCGCTGTCGGTGCTGCATGGCTTCTCGCTGTCGAACGGCGGCGGCATGTCGTCGGTGTTCTCGGTCCTGCGCACGCTGATCAATGTCTGCTCGCTGGGCGGCCTGCTCTGCGTGGTCTGGGCGCTGTGCAGGGCGACCCAGGCGGGCGCTCCGCCGCCGCGTTGAGCATCCTTCGCTGCGCGCTCAGCGCAGACCGCGCGCCTTCGCCGCCAGCCACGGCGCGCACAGCAGGAACAGCAGACCGAAGCCCATCCAGCCGCCGTTCGCGAGGTCGTAATCCGAGAGCATGCGCTCGCGCGAATAGCCCAGCGCCAGTCCGAGCGAGATCTCGAACGCGACGATCAGCGCCACCCAGACCGCACCGATCGCGAACTGCTCGCGCAGCCGGCGCGCGCCGATCCAGCGGATCATGAGCCAGGCGATGGCGAAAATGATCGCCGAGCCGACGAACACCCCGACCTGCCGCGCCGGCAGGTCGCCGATCGCCGGCGCCAGAAACATCTGTCGCAGCGTGCCGTGCGCGGTCTCGGCGAGCACGATCAGCAGCCAGGCCAGCAGCGCGCGCGACCAGCGCATCAGTCGCGGCTCCCGAGGTCGTCCAGCCAGCGCGTGTAGTCCGCGCGCGCCAACCGGTGGACGTGACAATGATCGGTCCCGAAATCGCGCGCTTCCACGAAGACGAAGCCGAAGCGGCGATAGAAGCGGATCGCATCGAGGTTCGAGGCCAATGGATCGATCAGCACCGCCTCGACCTCCGGGGCAGCGAAACAACGCGCCAGCGCCGCGCGCATCATCAGGGTGCCGTAGCCCTGGCCCAGCGCATCGGCCTCGCCGATCCAGATGTCGAGCGCGCGCAGGTTCGGCGCGACATCGCCCCAGTAACGACTGTCCTCCAGCGCCGGATCGATGATCTGCACGAACCCGATCGGCCGGCCGTCCACCTCCACCATCAGCTGCTCGCGCCACGGCGGCGAACGCAGCAGTTCTTCCTCCCACTGCCAGTCGTCGTCGGGATCGGAGGCGACCACATGCGGCTCATCGTCCCAGCACCGCAGCAGCGGCGCGTCGGCGGGGATGGCGGGGCGGAGGCGAAAGCGGGTGTGCGCAACCGGCATGGACTGATTCCGTTGCAGAGCGATAGCCGGAGTATCCGATCCGCCGGGGCTGTTCGCCAGTGCGTCTTCGGGCAAAATCCTGAAGCTGTGCGTCCCCGACCCGTAACGAGCCCCCCGTAAAGAACAGTCACTGTTTTGCATCTGAAGATTCTTCAATGACCCATACCAACACCACTTCAGACGAAAGAGATTCCTTCGAATCGACGGCCGAGATCATTTCCGCTTTTTACAAGCACTGTCTGTGGGCCAGGGGGGTCAAAACCCACTACGAAACATTGTTTCAATCTGGAGACCTGCGCCTTCAATTGATAAATGAGACTGCCGGGGCTTTCTTTCACGATCTCAAATGGATCATGGGAGAGTATCTGGTGCTTCAGCAATGCAAATTGACAGATCCCTCATCCTCAGGAAAAAACAAAGATAACCTCACTACAAGCTATGTTCTGTCTTTGGATTGGACAAGCGAGACGAGAAGCAAACTCGAACAAGAGAACAGCGTTCTGCAAAATTTAAGAGGAAAGATCCTTCCACTAAGAAACCAGATGATCAGCCACCTGGACCGCAAATCTGGCATCACCCTAGGATCCTTCAAAATACTCAATGCCGAAGAAGACCGTGCTTTCTGGGAGCATTTGCAGAGATTTCTCACATTCGCATTTGAAGAAGCATTGCCGGGCGAATCATCCGAGATAGATCTACCCATGCCAGATGGAGATGCAGGATCCCTGCTTTACAAGCTGGCCGATGCCATCGATTACGATGTTGTGGTGGAAACCCAGCCTGGCTTCTTGACTTCAAGGCGTGGCAAGAGAAGGTACGAAGGCATCTGAACAAGGAAGAGCTGAGCTTGCTTTTGATCTTCTGGGGCCCCTGGTTGCGGCGGGATTCGCGGATCAGGCCCACAGGGCGCGCGGCAGGACGCCGCGCGTTTTTCG
>JBIJAD010000400.1:0-3499 GCA_044345955.1 Lysobacteraceae bacterium | reverse complement strand
ATCTGGTCGAAGGCGCGCTGCTGGTGATCGCGGTGCTGTTCCTGCTGCTGGGCAATCTGCGCGCGGCGCTGATCACCGCGGCGGTGATCCCGCTGACGATGCTGCTCACGATCACCGGCATGGTCGAGAACCGGATCTCGGCGAACCTGATGAGCCTGGGTGCGCTGGATTTCGGCCTGATCGTCGATGGTGCGGTGATCATCGTCGAGAACTGCCTGCGCCGCTTCGGCGAGCGCCAGCAGGCGCTGGGCCGGCTGCTGAGCCGCGAGGAGCGGTTCGAGCTGGCGGCGGCGGCCAGCGCGGAAGTGATCAAGCCCAGCCTGTTCGGACTGTTCATCATCGCCGCGGTCTATCTGCCGATCTTCGCGCTGACCGGCGTGGAAGGAAAAATGTTCCACCCGATGGCCTTCACCGTGGTCATCGCCCTGACCGGCGCGATGGCGCTGTCGCTGACGTTCGTGCCGGCCGCGGTGGCGACCTTCGTCACCGGCAAGGTCGCCGAGCACGACACGAAGCTGATGCGCGGCATCGGCCGCAGTTATGCGCCGCTGCTGGACAAGGCGCTGGCGCTGCGCAAGCCGGTCGTGGCCGCGGCCGCGCTGCTGACGGTGCTGACCGGTCTGCTGGCGGGCCGCCTGGGCACGGAGTTCATTCCGAACCTCGACGAAGGCGACATCGCGCTGCACGCCCTGCGCATCCCCGGCACCAGTCTGACCCAGGCGATCGGCATGCAGCGGCAACTGGAGGCGCGGATCAAGCAGTTTCCCGAGGTCGAGGAGGTGGTCGCCAAGATCGGCACCGCCGAAGTCGCGACCGACCCGATGCCGCCGTCGGTCGCCGACACCTTCATCATGCTCAAGGACCGCGAGGACTGGCCGGATCCGCGCAAGACCAAGGCCGAGTTGATCCGCGAGATGGAAGCGGCGGTCAAGACCATTCCCGGCAACAACTACGAGTTCACCCAGCCGGTGCAGATGCGCATGAACGAACTGATCGCCGGCGTGCGCGCCGAGGTCGCGGTCAAGCTCTACGGCGACGATCTCGAACAACTGGCGGCGATCGGCGAGCGGATCGAATCGCTCGCCGGCGGGATCGAGGGCGCGGCCGACGTGAAGCTCGAACAGGTCACCGGCCTGCCGCTGATGACGATCACGCCGGATCGCTCCGCGCTCGCACGCTACGGCCTGTCGGTCGCCGATGTCCAGCAGACGGTCTCGATCGCGCTCGGCGGCGCGACCGCGGGGCAGGTGTTCGAGGGCGATCGCCGTTTCGACATCGTCGTGCGCCTGCCCGAAAGCCAGCGTCAGAACCCGAAGGCGCTGGCGGCGCTGCCGATCGCCGTCCCTGTGGAGGCCGGCGATGACGGCGGCGACGCGGTGCGCTACGTGCCGCTCGGCCAGATCGCGCAGATCGAGGTCGCGCCCGGCCCGAACCAGATCAGCCGCGAGAACGGCAAGCGCCGCGTGGTCGTGACCGCCAACGTGCGCGGCCGCGATCTCGGTTCGTTCGTCGAAGACCTGCGTGCGCGCATCGACGATGAACTCGAATTGCCCGAGGGTTATTGGGTCGAGTACGGCGGGACGTTCGAGCAGTTGATCGCGGCCAGCCGGCGGCTGTCGGTGGTCGTGCCGATGGTGCTCGTGATGATCTTCGGCCTGCTGTTCATGGCCTTCGGTTCTGGCAAGGACGCGGCGATCGTGTTCAGCGGCGTGCCGCTGGCGCTCACCGGCGGCGTGCTCGCGCTGTGGCTGCGCGGCATTCCGTTCTCGATCTCGGCCGGCGTCGGTTTCATCGCGCTGTCCGGCGTCGCCGTGCTCAACGGTCTGGTGATGATCAGCTTCATCCGCAAGCTGCGCGCGGACGGCGTCCCGCTGGAGCGCGCGATCCGCGAAGGGGCACTGACCCGCCTGCGCCCGGTGCTGATGACCGCGCTCGTCGCCAGTCTCGGTTTCCTTCCGATGGCGCTCAACGTCGGCACCGGCGCCGAAGTGCAGCGACCGCTGGCGACCGTGGTCATCGGCGGCATCGCCTCGTCGACGCTGCTGACCCTGCTGTTGCTGCCGGCGCTGTACCGCCTGCTGCATCGCGAGCCGGACAGCGCGACGGAGGCGAACCGGTGAACACCGCCCTGCCCGCCCCTTCATCCATCGGAGACTTCGACGTGCCTCCCGGAAGCGGTTGAGAGCCCCCGGCCGCGACTCAGTCGTTGCTGTTCGGGTTCTGGCCGCGCCGCGTTTCCGACCGCGCATGCGCGCCGTCGGCGACGGCGGTGCTCGCCAGATGCGACAAGAGCAGCGCCAGCGACACGAGATCCTGGCGGTTGTGGTCGAGCACGCGACGCAAATCGCCCGCGTCGCCGCCGCGCAGGTAACGCAGCCAGGCGCCCGGGGCTTCACTGCCGGGCAGGTCGTCCTCGCGGACCACGCCGAGAACGCGGCGTTCGATGGTCGCCAGTCGGCAGTTTTCCCAGCGCCCGCGCCAGCGGCGGCGGGCGGGGTGGAGCAGGTCGATGTGCGCGCGACCGTGCAGCGGGTCGGGCTGTCGTGCGAGGCGGTAACGCGCGGCCAGCAGCGGGGCGTCGTAGCTGCGGCCGTTGTAGCTGATCAACGCCGCCCCAGGATCGAGACTGTCGGCGAAGGCGCGCAGCAGTGCGCCCTCGGCCGCCAGCGTCGTCATCAGCCATTGGCAGAGGTGCAGGCCGTCGTCGCGCCAGCGCGCGCTGCCGATCAGGAAGGCGCGGGTGCCGGTGCCACCGGCAAGCCCGGTGGTCTCGGTGTCGAAGCACAGCGCGTCGCGCGCCGCGATGTCGCCGCCGTCGCGGGTGAAATGCAGGTCGATCCGCGCGGGCGGCGGATCGCAGGCGAGCACGGTCTCGATCAGGCGCAGGCCCGGCGCGATCTCCTCACCGGGCAGCGTGCGATCGGCCGGCGTCGCCGCGCGCGTCGTGATCGCCGGCGCACGCACGCGCAGGAGGCGACGCAGGTCGTCGATGGTCTGCACCGCAGGCAGCGGCGCGGGTGTGGCGACGCGTGCCATCCCGACGGCGTCCATCGGCGCAGGCGGCAATGCTGCGGGCGATGCGCCCTGCCCCGCCTGCCGGCGCAGGCAACGCAGACGCTCGAGGGTCGCGGTCATCGCGGGCTCAGTCGCGTTCCGCGGCCGACAGCGCGACCAGCACGCGCCGCGCGTGTGCCTTGGACGTGACCTCGCGCGCCGGCGCATCGTTCGGTCGCGATTCCGCCGGCGCGGGTTCGAGAAGTACGGGACCGACACAGGCCGGACAACCGGCGCTGCAATCGCAGTCGTCGATCAGCGCGATCGCGCCGCGCACCAGTTCGGCCTGACGCTTCCACAGGGGCTCGGCCAGACCGATGCCGCCGGGCAGATTGTCGTAGAGGTACAGGGTCGGGACGAAGTCGGCCTCGTCCGCATCGACGGCGTGCGCCTGCGCGGAATCGCGATCGTCCGGCACGCCGCGCAGCCGGCCGCGGCCGCGTGC
>JBIJAD010000273.1:0-5469 GCA_044345955.1 Lysobacteraceae bacterium | reverse complement strand
GTCGGTCGCGGCGAACCAGGCGCCGTCGCCGCTGCCGACCGCCTTCTGCAGATCGGCGCCGTCGGCCATCACCGCGATCCGCGCGACCGTGTGCAGCGCGGCGGCGGCGCCGAGAAATCCGTCCAGCGCGTCCTGCTGCGAGCGGAACAACTGCGCCAGCACCGGCTGCGGCAATTGCCACCACACCGCGGTGGTGTGCATTTCCAGATCGGGCAGCGTCACCGGCCCGTAACCGATGTTCTCGTGGGTGTAGTAGCGGATCTTCTTGTAGCCGGCGACGCGGCGGACCACGTGCACCTCGCCGTGATGACTGGCGCCGGCGCCGGCGACCACGCCGTCGAAACTCTCCAGCACCTTCAGTTTGGTGTAGTCGATCGCATCGGTGTAGTAATCGACATGGGTGCGGGTGACGAAGGCCTTGCGGCCTTCCCAGTCCAGCCGTTCGACCTGATACGGCACCGACTGGACCATGTGGATCGCGCCTTCGTACAGCATCAGCGGTGCGGAGGCGAAATCGACTTCGGCGATGATCGTCTGGCGGCCGTCGCTGCGGTCGACGACCACGAAATTGCCGTCGGCCACCGCGCGCAGGCTGACCGCGTTCGCGGGATAGGCGTCCGCGATCCATTCCCAGACGCCGGCTTCGGCGTGCAGCACGCCGTCCTCGGCCAGCAGTTCCAGCCATATCCGTGGATCGACCGGACCGAAACGGTCGCCCTCGCGGAACGGCAGTTCGAACGCGGCGCAGCGGATGTGATCGAGCAGGATCACCGGCTGATCGGGTGCGATCCGGGCCTGCTCCGGCGGCGCGGCGGCGAAGAATTCCGGATGGCGGACGATGTACTGGTCGAGCGGGTCCGAGCCGGCGACCAGCACGCCCAGCGACGGCTGTCGACGACGGCCGGCGCGGCCGAAGCGCTGCCAGCTCGCGGCGATGCCGCCGGGATAGCCGTTGAGCACGACCACGTCCAAGGCGCCGATGTCCACGCCCAGTTCCAGCGCCGAGGTCGCGACGATGCCGTCGATGCGCCCGGCGCGCATCGCACGTTCGGCCTCGCGGCGTTCGGTCGGCAGATAGCCGCCGCGATAGGCGCGGATCCGCGCCGGCTTGCGCGGGTCGTGATCGAACACGTCCTTCAGGTATTTCGTCAGCACCTCGACCATGGTCCGCGACTGCGCGAACACCAGCGTCTTCAGCCCGGCCTTGATCGCCATGCGCGCGATCCGCGTGCTCTGCGAACGCGCCGAGGCGCGCAGGCCGAGGTCGGGATTGACCACCGGCGGGTTCCACAGCAGCACATGCTTGTCGCCGGACGGCGCGCCGGACTCCAGAATCGCGGCCGCATGCCGGCCGATCAGCGCCTCGGCGTGCTCGCGCGGGTTGCCGATCGTCGCCGAGCACAGGATGTACTGCGGTCGCGCGCCGTAGAACGCGCACACCCGCTGCAGCCGGCGCAGCAGATTGGCCAGATGCGAGCCGAACACGCCGCGGTAGCTGTGGATCTCGTCGATCACCACGTAGCGCAGGTTCTCGAACAACTGCGCCCATTTGGTGTGATGCGGCAGGATGCCCTGATGCAGCATGTCCGGATTGGTGACGACGATGCCGCCGTTGAGCCGGATCGCGCGGCGCTGGTCGCCGGGAGTGTCGCCGTCGAAGGTCGCGGCGCGCACGCCGAGATCGCCGGCGCGGTTCAATTCCAGCAGCTCGGCGACCTGGTCCTGGGCCAGCGCCTTGGTCGGAAACAGGTACAGCGCCTTCGCCCGATCTTCCAGCGCCGCTGCGATCACCGGCAGCGTGTAGCACAGGGTCTTGCCCGAGGCGGTGGGCGTGACCACCACCAGATCTTCGCCGCGCCGCGCAATGTCCCAGGCCTCGGCCTGATGGCTGTACAGCCGCTCGATGCCGCGCGCACGCAGCGCCGCCGCGAGCCGCGGCGGCAGGTCGTCGGGAAACTCGGCGTAGCGCCCTTCCCGCCCCGGCACCTTGAGCACACCGGTGACACGGTCGGGATACTTGCCCGCCAGCCGCATCGCCATCGCACCGCCGTCGCTGCGGTGTCTGCCTTGCGCGGATTCGGCGACGAGATCGCGGGGAAAGAGGCTGTCGTCGATCGCGTCGGCGATGGGATCGGGGCGGAGAACGGCGGACATCGGCGCGACCGGCGGAACGGGAGCGCAGGTGTACGCGGTGTGCGTCTCACGGGGTGAGACGCACACCGGCCGGATCAGTCGGCGAGGATCGCCGCATACAGTCTTTCGGCCTCGCGGATCGCCTGTTCGCGCGCCGCATCCTCGATTTCCGGCAAGACGACTCCATCCACGCCACCGACATGAGCCGGCCCACCGACGTCCTCGTCCCAGAGCGATCCATCTTCGTTGATCACGATATGACGATCGATGGTCAGATCCTCGCCAAGCTTCAGGGCGAGGTGATGCCAAGTCCAGCAGGCGACGGGATCATCGGCGTCGTAGTCCTCGATCAACGTCCGCATTGCTTCGATGTCGCCCTCTGCAGCCGCGATGCCGAGCCAGCGTCGCGCATCCAGGGGCCGGCCGAGGCTTTCTGCGAGCGCGGCAATCTCGGCAGGATCCACGTCGACATCGATGTCGCCGCGTTCGAAAAACAGCGGATCTTCGAAGTCTCGCGCCAGACGCAATGCGGCTTCGGCATGCCCCGCAATGGCCGCTTCGCGCAATCGTTCGCGATAACCCAGACCATGCGAATACGAATCGGCCCATTGGCGCTGCACTTCATCAAGAACTTCGCCATGCCGCTGAAGCGCGTACCAATGTGCGCTGCCTTCCGCATTCCCGCCGCGAAGCCATTGGATCAACGCCAGCAGATACAGCGACTCGGCTTCGCCATTCGCGGCACGCGCTTCCAGCGATCGCAGCAGCATGGGATCTTTCGACAAGGCTTCCAGATCCCATTCCCGACTGCGTTCGTCCGGGAGAGCGCCTTCCGCGTCGAGGTCGCTCTGGTCCTGATGATCCTCGTGCCACTCATCCTCGCCGGCCATCGCACGCAGCGCAGCGCCGACATCCGCAAGCGGCAAGACGGCCACACGCGCGCCGCGGAGGGCGACGCAGACGCGGTCCGCGGCCGTGTCGGGATCGCTGCAGTCGAACCCGAGCGCGCGTCGTCGGACTGCGTCGGGATCAAGCATCGGCTGGGGTCCGGTGGAGACGAAGACGGAATGAGCGTTCAGGGCGGCGCGGGATGCGAAACCGAAAGCCGCAGCGAGCAGTTCGTGGACTTGCGAACGGGACAAAGCCCCAACACCTGCGTTGCGCAGGTCCTGATGCAGTTCGAACGCGAGGGTTTTGATCGACATGACGACTCCGTTGCCGGCTGGGCCTGCGGGTCGGAGACGATGCACGCGTTTGAGCCCGACCCGCCTCGGCGCGTTGCCGGCGCGGTATGGTCATGGATTCGGAAGTAGGCCTGTTTCGACTCGCGTGCAGGTCGGGCGGGCGCCTGCAGCGGACTCTACACGATCCGACAGGCATTGTGCGGAGACACCGGGGTCATCCGACCGACGGTCGAACGGCCTGTCTGCGGCCTAGGTTCAACTCAACATCGCCTCCGCCCCCACCGAATCCAGCGTGCGGTCCCAGTCGCCCATCAGCGCGAGATAGACGAGTTTGTCGAACTCGGTGCCGAAGCGGCGGATCACCGCGCGCGGGTCGGGGATCAGGCGGGCGTCGGCGATCAGGCCGAAGTGGACCTTGCCGTTGTAGCTGAGGATCGACAGGCCGATGCCGATCGAGCCGGTCTGCGGCACCCAGAACATCATTTCGCGGATGCGGCTGCCGGCCAGGTACAGCGGTTGCTGCGGGCCGGGCACGTTGGTGGCGACCGTGCTGGCCTTGCGGCTGAACAGATCCAGCGCGATTTCCTGCACCGCCGCCGGCGCCATGCCCAGCGCGGCGAGCAGACCGTAGGCGACGATCGCCTGGCGCGAATTCTTGAGCTGGCGCATGCATTCGGCGACGTGTTCGAGCCGGCGCACGGGATTGCCGATGCCCACCGGCAGGTCGAGGAAGACCAGCCCGAAATGGTTGCCGAGTTTCTTCGCGTGTTCGAGCGGGCGCAGATTCACCGGCACGGTGGCGCGCAGGGTCAGGCCGTCGACATGTTCGCCGCGTTCGATCATGTAGTCGCGCAGCGCACCGGCGGCGGTGGCCATCAGCACGTCGTTGACGGTGCAGTCGCAGGCGCGGCCGACCGCCTTCACTTCCTCCAGGTCCAGCGGCGGCGCCCAGGCCACGCGCTTGCTGACGCCGAGCCGGCCGCGCAGCAGCGACGGCGGGTCGTCGGGCAGCGCCAGCGCCTGCACCAGTTCGCGCGCGATGTCGCCGCCCTCCTTCGCCAGCACTCCGGCCAAGGTCGGGTCCTGCATCATGTCCATGCCCTTTTCCAGGGCCTTGGCGCCGAGCTTGGCGTAGCGCTCCATCGCCCCGACCCGGCGCGCGACCTTGGCGCCATCCTGCTTGAGCCAAGCCTTGGCCAGCGGCGCGGCCTTCTCCGGATGCGCACTCGTATCGGTCAGCGACAGCAGCACCTGCACCAGCGCGATCCCGTCGGCGTAGCTGTGGTGGATGCGCGAGATCAGCGCGGAACCGCCGTGATATTTCTCGACCAGATGGAACTGCCACAGCGGTTTGGTCTTGTCGAGCGGACTGGAGGCGAGCGCACTGGCCAGCCGTTCCAGCGATTTCTGGTCGGCGCGGCCCGGCAGCGCGGACAGGCGCACATGCCAGTCGAGATCGAAATCCTCGTCGTCCTGCCAGGCCATGCCGCTGGCGGTCTCGACCGGCTTCATCCGGAAGCGGGTGTACTCGAGAAAACGTTTCTCGATCACCTTCTTGAGTCTGGACAGAGAGACCGGCTCTTCGAACATCAACACGCCGGTGATCATCATCGGATTGGTCGGCCGCTCCATCCGCAACCAGGCGGTATCGACGCGGGACATCGACTCGCGGCGCGGTCGTTTGAACGCGGGTTTCGCTTCGGACATGGCCTGCCTCCCTCTCCCTGCCGGGAGTGAAGCATGGGCCGCCAGCCGGGTCAACGCGCGTCTGCCGGACCGGTGCGCGGACTCATTCGCCTTCGCCACCGATCCGCCGATACGCCGCCAGCGCGGCTTCGCGGCCCTTCGCCAGTTCGACGATCGGTCGCCGCGGGTAGTCGGGCGCCAGCCGGGCGAGCGTGCGCGGTTCGGTCCAGGGCGCGAAACGCAGGGCCTTGGGCAGACGCGCGAGTTCCGGCACCCAGCGCGCGATGTAGGTGGCGTCGGGATCGAACTTCTCGGCCTGGGTCACCGGGTTGAAGATGCGGAAATACGGCGCGGCGTCGGCGCCGGTGCCGCCGATCCACTGCCAGCCGAGGGTGTTGTTGGCGAGGTCGGCATCGACCAGGGTGTCCCAGAACCAGCGCGCGCCTTCGCGCCAGTGATAGCGCAG
>JBIJAD010000152.1:0-8987 GCA_044345955.1 Lysobacteraceae bacterium | reverse complement strand
CGAGGCCTGCGAGCAGTACGGCTTCGCACCGCCGCGGCTGGTCACCGAATGCGGCCGCGCGATGACCGCGCACCATGCGGTGCTGGTCGCCAACGTGTCCGAAGTGGAGCGCGCGCCGGAAGGCCGGGTGCCGCCGGCGCACGACGACGAGGTCGCGGTGATCCGCCATCTGCGCGAGATCTACGGCGAACTCGACACCCGTCCGGCGGTGGAACTGTTCCACGAGGCCCAGCATCACCACAGCGAGGGCCTGTCTCTCTACGCATTGGGCCAGCTCGATCTGGTCGCGCGCGCGCGACTCGACGACCTGTTCTATGCCATCGCCCATGCGGTGCGCGCGCGCCTGACCTACGACGAAAAGAGCCATCGCGACCTGCTCGACGAACTCAACGAGCGTCTGGTCGACAAGTATTTCGTCAACTTCAGTCTGTTCGAATCGATGCCCGACGTCTGGGCGATCGATCAGGTGTTCCCGATCGCGCCGATCGAGCGCCTGGGCGAGCGCCCCGAGCGCCGCGGCGTGATCGCCGATCTCACCTGCGACTCCGACGGCAAGATCGACACCTACGTCGAAAGCGAAGATCTCGACAGCTCGTTGCCGCTGCACGCGCCGCGCCCGGGCGAGCGTTACCGCATCGGTTTCTTCCTCGTCGGCGCGTATCAGGAAATCCTCGGCGACATCCACAATCTGTTCGGCGACACCGACGCGATCGAAGTGCGCGTGACCGACGAAGGCTTCAAGGTCACCCAGCAGCGCCGCGGCGACACCACCGACGTGATGCTGGACTACGTGGGCTACAAGCTCGATGACCTGCGCCGCATCTATCGCGCCAAGGTCGGCGCCGTGGACCTCACCAAGAGCGAAGCCGCGCGCCTGAACGAGGCGCTGGAGAACGGGCTGACTTCGTACACGTATCTGAGCGACGAACCGCTGGCCTGAACGGGGCGGCCGCGGCGCGCTTCTGCGACCGCTGCCGCAGTCCTCCCGCGCAGACGGGCGTAGCGTCGGCACGACCATCGCTGGACAAGGAGTCCGTCATGCGTTCGCTTCCGAATCGTCGTATGCGCCCGTTCGTGGCCGTCTGTCTCGTCGTTTCCGCGTTCGTCGCCGGGTTCGCGGTCTCGGCCCGCGATCTGTCGCCGACGTCCTGGTACAACCTCTGCGTCTCGCGCTGCGAACAGCGTTACCAGGCCTGCATCACCAACGGCACGCTCTCGCCCGCGGTCTGCGAGAGCAATTACCAGGGCTGCATGGCGGTCTGAAACCCGTGATCACCCCTTGCTGGCCGACACCTGTCAGTTCACGGGCGGCCTTCTGAGCGCCTCGATCAGCGCGCGCGTCGCCGCCGGCAGCCGCCGGTGCGGCGGATACAGCAGCGAGAACGGGCGGGTGCGTCCGGCGGTGGCGGGCAGCACTTCGACCAGCCGCCCGGCCTGCAGGTCGTCGGCGGCGATGAAGCGGTAGGTCTGGCAGATGCCCAGCCCGGCGCGCGCCAGCGAGACCACGCCGAGCACGTCGTCGGCCACGCGCAGCGGCGCGGTCGGCATCCAATCCACGTCGCGCCCCTCCTCGCGCAGGCGCCAGGCCATCACCCGGCCGGTGCTCGGCAGCACGAAGGCGATGCCCGCATGCGCCGCCAGCGCGGCGATGTCGGCGGGCGCGCCGCGGCGCTGCAGATAATCGGGCGATGCGACCAGACAGAATGCGGCGTCTTCCAGCCGGTGCGCGACCAGTCCGCTGTCGGGCAGCTCGCCGCCGCGGATCGCCAGATCGAAGCCTTCGGCCACCAGATCCACGTTGCGGTTGCCGATCTCGATCGCGAGTTCGACGCCCGGGTGCGCGCTGCGGAACTCGCGCAGGCGCTCGGGCAGGCGGTAATGGCCGTAACTGGTGGGCGCGCTGATCCGCACCGTCCCGACGAGCGGGCCGTCCTGTCCCTGGACATCGCGCTCGGCCTCGGCGATCAGCGCGAACGCGGCCTGGGCGCGTTCCAGGTACTGCCGGCCGGCCTCGGTCAGGCTCATCCGGCGGGTAGTCCGGCGCAGCAACTGCGCACCGAGCCGCTGTTCCAAGCGCGCGATCGCCCGGCTGATCATCGAGGGACTGGTGCCCAAGGCCGCGGCCGCCCGGCTCAGCGCGCCCTGCTCGGCGGTGGCGACGAAGGCTTCGACATCGGCGAGGTGGTCGTAGCGGCGCATTCATGCCTCTCACGCAAAAGAGATATCGATCTTCGCCGATTTATTGCGTCACGGGTGCGCTGTAGGCTGTGCGCATGCCGGGGCCCGTCCATCGGGAGCCCGGCCTTCTCCCCCGAACGCTTGTCAGGAGTCCCGCCATGTCCCTGTTGCTCGCCGCCGTGCTCGGCCTGTCATCACCCGCCGCCGCCCCTGCGTCCGCACCGCCGCGCCCGGTGCTGATCGTGTTGACCAGCCATGGCGTGAAGGGCGCCACCGGCGAACCCACCGGCTATTACCTTGCCGAAGTCACCCATCCGCTGGCGGTGTTCGAGGCCGCCGGGATTCCGGTCGAATTCGCCTCGATCCGCGGCGGCGAGCCGCCGGTGGATGGTCTGAATCTCGAGGACCCGACCAACGCCCGCTACTGGAACGACCCCGCGTTCCGCGAGGCGGTCCGCACCACGCCGAAGCTCGACGACGTCGATCCGTCGCGCTACGCCGCGGTGCTGTACGCCGGTGGCCACGGCACGATGTGGGACTTCCCCGACAGCCCGGCGGTGCAGTCGGTGGCCCGTCGCGTGTACGAAGCCGGCGGCGTGGTCGCCGCGGTCTGTCACGGCCCGGCGGCGCTGGTCAACACGACCCTCTCCGACGGCCGTCATCTGGTCGAAGGGCGACGGGTGGCGGCGTTCACCGACAGCGAGGAGCGTGCGGTGAAGCTGGAGAACGTGGTGCCGTTCCTGCTCGCCGAAACCCTGACCCGGCGCGGCGCGCTGCATCAGCCGGCGCCGGACTGGCAGGCACAGGTGGTCGTGGACGGCCGTCTGGTCACCGGGCAGAACCCGGCCTCGGCCACCGGCGTGGGCGAGGCGGTGCGGGATCTGGTGCTGGCGGCGGCGCGCTGAGCCGAGCGCTCAGTCGCGGCTGATCTGGAACCCCGCGAACGACTGCCGCACCGGCATCAGTTCGAGGCGGTTGACGTTGAGGTGCGGGGGCAGGGTGGCGACCCAGAACAGGGTCTCGGCGATGTCTTCGGGCGTGATCGGGTCGGCGCCCTTGTACAGGCTGTCGGAGGCGCCCTGGTCGCCGCCGGTGCGGACCAGGGTGAATTCGGTTTCGGCCATGCCCGGTTCGAGGCTGGTCACGCGCACGCCGGTGCCGTGCAGGTCGCTGCGCAGGCCGAGCGAGAACTGGGCGACGAAGGCCTTGGTGCCGCCGTAGACGTTGCCACCGGTGTAGGGGTAGGTCGCGGCGACCGAGGAGACGTTGAGAATCGCGCCCCTGCGCTCGATCAGCATGGGCAGCAGCGCGTGGGTGAGCGTTGCCAGCGCGGTGACGTTGGTGTCGATCATCTGCTTCCACTGCGCCAGATCCGCGCGCTGCGCCGGGGCGGTGCCGAGGGCGAGGCCGGCGTTGTTGACCAGCACGTCGATGCCACGGAAGTCCTGCGGCAGCGCATCGAGCGCGGCGCGCATCGCGGCCTCGTCGCGGATGTCGAAGGCGGCGGTGTGCAGACATTCGCGACCGAGCGCATCGGCGAGCGCGTCGAGGCGTTCGGCGCGGCGGCCGGTGGCGATCACGCGCCAGCCGGCACCGTGGAAACGTTCGACGGTGGCGCGGCCGAAGCCGGAGGTCGCGCCGGTGACGAGGATGGTCTTCATGCGACGATTCTAGCCGGCATGGCGAGTGCCGGCGTCGCGCCTATGCCGCTTGCGGCAGACGCCGGCTGCGATGCAGCTTCCCGGCGGTGCGGGCGCGGGTCTCGCGATGCCGCTGCAGCATCGCTTCGGCCAGTGCGGTCTCGCGCGCCTGCGCGCCCGCGGCGCGGGCCTGGGCGATCTTCGCCTCGACCCGGCGCTCGTCGGGCTGCGCCAGCAGCAGCTCGCGGACCGCCTCGCGCAGCGCGGCATCGGCGCTGCGGCGCAGCCGCCGGCGGCGACGGCGATCGAGACGGGCGAGGAGGAGATTCACGACCGGCCGCAGCAGTGACGGCCGTAACAGGGCGGTTTCCAGCATGCACGTTCTCCTGTTGGGACAGGAGTATGCGCGCAGGGCGTCTCAGGGACTGCGACCCTGGTCGACCCTGCGCCGCATGTCTTCGGTCATCCGCGCATTGAGCGCCCGGAATTCCTCGGTCAAGGCATCGCAGGCGGGTTTGTCGGCGCCGCACATCACGTCGAGACTCAGCAGGATGTTGCCGTCGCGCTGCACCGGCATGCGCAGCACCATCGACGGGTGCGCCGGATGTCCGGCCGGGGTGAACGACCAGATCGCGTGTTCGCTCGGCACGATCACGATCAGCCAGCCGTCCTGTTCCTGTCGGCGGACGTCGTCGCGTGCGAGCAGCGCGGCGCGGGCGGTCTCGATGTTGGGGTAGGGGATGCGCCCGGGTTCGGCGCCGGGATGCGGGGCGCCCTTCGCGGCGGCCTGCTTCTCGACCGCATTGCTTTCGTGGCGGATCAGGGCGAACGCCTCGCCCTCGCGTTCGCGGTGCCAGACCAGATACTGGGTGTGCTGGGCCAGATGCGCGTAGCGGCTGACGTAGTCCACCGCGATGTACAGGCCGGGGTGCGGCGCGTCCTTCGGGTCGCGGTAGGCGGTGATCCGGACCTGTTCGCGGCCTTGCAGCGCGCCCCAGTCGGCGCGCGATGCCCGCGTCGTGTCGCGCCATGCGCCCAGCGGCGTCATCCGGCGCATCTGCTCGGAGAACATCGCATGCGCCGCGTCGTACTCGCCGCGATCGAGATGGCCGAGATAAGTCTCGCCCAGGCGCCGGACTTCCTCGGCCTCGGCCGGGGTCGGCGCCTCGTCCGCCGCGAAGGCGGCAGGCGCGATCAGCGCCGCGGCGAGCGCGAGCGTGCGGGCGAGACGGCGGACGTTGCGGGCGAGGTCGAACATATCGGGGTGTCCTTCAGTCCTTGAGCGAGGCGTTCAGCGCGATCCTGCCGCGGCCGACTTCCCACAGCATTTCGTTCTCGCTCGTCGCCAGCATGAACGGCTGGCTGGCGTAGAGGCTGACGAAGACATGCACTTCGCTGGGCTGCGGGTCCAGCAGATGGGTGAACATCATCGTGCCCATCGCCTTGAAGCCGTCCTTGCGCGGCGGCGCGTCCTTCGCGGTCTCGTCCAGTTCGATGCAGCCGTTGGTGAACTTGCGCGAGGACAGGATTCTGGCGCCCGCCGCATCGGTCTCGAACAGGTGATAGCCGCCCAGCGGATAGACGTTCCTGCGCGCGAAAGCGGGCATCAGATAGACCCGCAGGCCGTCGGTCGAGGGCAGGATCACCGAGTTGTACTGGCGTGCGCAGCGCATGAAGGACTGCTCCAGCGCCAGTTTGCGCGCGCGCAGTTGCGCCAGCAGGTCCGGGCCGAGCGGCTCGGGCGCTTCGATCACCGCTTCGGTCAGGCGTTCGCTTTCGTCCACGTCGATCTGGAACAGCCGGCGCGGCGCGTCGCCGTCGTCGATGAAGATCACGCGGACGCCGTGGGCCGAGGGTTCGGTGAGCCAGCCGCGGATCTTCTCCCGCAGCTTGCGCATGCGCGGGTCGGCCAGCATCGCGTCGGTGGCGAGCCAGGCGGCGCGATCGTGCAGATAGATCTGCCGGCCGAGGAATTCGGCGCGGGTCACCGCCGGCTGCAGTTCGGCGGGAATCGCCAGCGGCGTTTCGTCGCCGGCGGCGATGGGGGCCTGCGCGGGCGTCTGCGCGGCGAGCGGCGCAGACATCCACGCCGCCAGGCCGGCCAGTGCGAGCGCCGCGGCGTGGATCGGGAACGAGGAGCGGCGACGCAGACACATGGCGGTTCTCCCGAGAGGGTGAGGCGGTCAGTTCACCTTGATCGCCAGCGCCGGCAGGCCGCCGGCGGCGAGCTTGCGTTTGGCTTCGGCCAGTTCGGTCGCGGTGCCGTAGGGGCCCATGCGCACGCGATAGACGGTCTTGCCCTGGATCTGCGCCGACTCCACCCGCGCGCCGAGGCCGAGGAAGGCGATCTTCGCCTTCAGCGCCTCGGCGTCGCCGGAGGCCGCGAAGGCGCCGGCCTGCAGGATGTAGCGCGCGTCGCCGCGGGTCTCGGCGACGGTCTCGGCCGGCGCCGGCTCCGGGCGCGGCGGCGGGGTGTCGATCGCCGCCGGCGGTTCGGTGTCGGTCGGAGTCTCGGTCGCCTCCGGCGCGGGCTGGGCGGCCTCGGCGCGCGCCCGCGCGCTCAGCTCGTCGTCGCTCAGCGCGGTCTCCTCGCCGGGCAGCAGGGTGTAGAAGTCGTATTGCTGATCGCGTTCGGCCGGCGCGGGCTCGGTCGGTGCGGTGCCGGTTGCACCGGGCGCGGTCTCGGGCACCAGCGGGGCGTTGTCGGCGCCGCCGTCCACCGCCGGCGGGTCCTTGGGCGCCGCCCGGAAGAAGCCTTCGACCCCGTCCTTGCCGGCGAACTGCGGCAGCAGCAGCCATGCGCCGATGCCCACCGCCACCGCGATCACGATCCACGCCGCCACCGGCATGCCGCCGTTGCCGCCGCCGTTGCGCTTCGCCTGCGATCTGCCGCGTTTGGCCGCCATCAGCTCGCCTCCGTCGCCGTCTCCGCCGCGTCCTCGGCGAAGAACATTTCCTCGGGTGCGGACACGCCGAGCAGGGTCAGGCCGTTGGCCAGCACCCGCTGCACCGCTGTGCCCAGCGCCAGCCGCGCATTGCGGGTGTCGGCGTCGTCGACCAGGAAGATGTGGCCGTTGTAGTACGACTGGTAAGCCTGCGCCAGTTCGACCAGATAGGCGGCGATCAGATGCGGTTCCAGATCGCGCCCGGCGACTTCGACGATCTCCGGATAGCGGGCCAGGTCGATCAGCAGATCGCGGGTGGCGGCGTTGTCGAGATCCAGCGGTTGCGCCAGCCCGGCCTCGAGGTCGAACGACAGCCCGCGCGCCTCCAGCTTGCGCAGCACGCCGCAGGTGCGCGCATGCGACAACTGCACGTAGTAGACCGGATTGTCCAGCGACTGCGAGCGCGCCAGATCGATGTCGAACACCAGTTGCGAGTCGGGCTTGCGCGCGATCAGGAACCAGCGCACCGCGTCGGCGCCGGTTTCGTCGATCAGGTCGCGCAGGGTGACAAAGCCGCCGGCGCGCTTGCCCAGTTTCACTTCCTTGCCGTTGCGCATCACCGTGACCATCTGGTGCAGCACGTATTCCGGCCAGCCCTGCGGGATGCCGCAGTCCAGCGCCTGCAGGCCGGCCTTCACGCGCGCCAGCGAACCGTGGTGATCGGCGCCCAGCTCGGTGATCGCGCGCTCGTAGCCGCGCTGCCACTTGCTCAGGTGATAGGCCACGTCCGGCACGAAATAGGTGAAGCTGCCGTCGGACTTGCGCATCACGCGGTCCTTGTCGTCGCCGAAGGCGGTGGTGCGCAGCCACAGCGCGCCGCCTTCCTCGTAGGTGTGGCCGTGCGCGATCAGCTCGCGCACGGTCTCCTCCACCTTGCCGTCGGCGTAGAGCGAGGACTCGAGGTAGTACACGTCGAAGCCGACGCGGAAGGCTTCGAGGTCGAGGTTCTGCTCGCGGCGCAGATACGCGACCGCGAAGCGGCGGATGGCGTCGAGATCGTCGGCATCGCCGGCGCCGGTCACGGTCTGGCCGTCGACCTCGACCGATGCGCCGTCGAGATAGGCCTTCGCCACGTCGGCGATGTACTCGCCGCGGTACCAGTCGTCCGACCAGTCGGCGTCGCCGGGCTTCAGGCCCTTCGCGCGCGCCCGGGTGGAGCGGGCGAGGTTCTCGATCTGCACGCCGGCGTCGTTGTAGTAGAACTCGCGTTTCACCGCCCAGCCGTTGGCGTCGAGCACGCGCGCGATGCAGTCGCCGATCGCCGCGGCGCGGCCGTGGCCCACGTGCAGCGGGCCGGTGGGATTGGCGGAGACGTATTCGACGCCGGCGGTGCGGCCGCCGCCGGAGGCATTGCGGCCGTAGGCGTCGCCTTCGGCGTGGATGCGGCGCAACTGGCGCTGCCAGGCGCCGGCCGACAGACGGAAATTCAGGAAGCCCGGCCCGGCGATTTCGACCGCGGCGATGTCGTCGTTGGCCGGCAGCGCGTCGATCAGCGCCTGCGCGATCGCGCGCGGATTGGACCTGGCCGGCTTGGCCAGGGTCATCGCCACGTTGCTGGCGAAGTCGCCGTGAGTGCGGTCCTTGGGCCGCTCGACCACGAAGTCCGGAGTGGCGAGATCGGCGGGCAGCGTGCCCTGCGTGCGGAGGTTGGCGATGCCCTGTTCGATCAGGGCGCGGAGCTGGGATTTCACGTCGGGGTTCTGCCGGAGATTTCCGTTGGAAACGGCGGGATTTCGGGGATCGGGCATTGTATCCGAGCCCGCAGCCGTTGCCGTCTCCGGTGGCCTGAAAAGGCTCGTCATCCCGAGCGCAGCGAGGAATGACACGACGGCCTCACACCCACCCCCGCGCGGCCAGCGAGACCGGGGTGCCGTCGCCGACCACGAAATGGTCGAGCAGGCGGATCTCGACCAGCCCCAGGGCCTGTTTCAGGCGCAGCGTGATGGCGCGATCGGCGGCGCTGGGTTCGCCGTTGCCGCTGGGATGATTGTGGCCGACGATCACCGCGGCGGCGTTGTGGGCGAGGGCGCGGCGGACGACTTCGCGCGGGTGCACTTCGGCCCCGTCCACGGTGCCGCGGAACAGTTCCTCGAAGGCCAGCGCCCGATGCCGGGTGTCGAGGAACAGCGCGGCGAAGACCTCGTGCGGCAGGCCGCGCAGGCGCTGGGCGAAGTAGCGGCCGGCGGCGTGCGGGTCGGTCAGGGCCTCGCCGCGTTCCAGCCCG
>JBIJAD010000151.1:0-8991 GCA_044345955.1 Lysobacteraceae bacterium | reverse complement strand
GGACAAGCGCTTGCGCTCGAGGATGCGGCCGTGGGCATCGGCGAATGCCAGTTCGAAGACGTCCTTTGCAAGATCGATGGCGACGGGAGCAGCATCCATGGCGGCTGACTCGGAGGAAGGGCGTCCATTTCATCATTCAAGTCAACCCCGTGCCGTGGCGTCGGCCATGTCCTTTACGCTACGCTCGCACATGTCTGCCGCCCTGCCACAGGGCGGATTAACTCGGGCGTTAGGCCCCAAAGAGAGGAACCCGAATGTTGAGTCTAGATAGTCCTCTTTGGAACAAATTGCAGCATGCCTACGGTGTCGCCTCAGACACCCCCGAGCTCTTGCGCCAGCTTCAGTCGCTGCCTGAATCGTCCGGAGAAAGCGAGCCTTGGTTCTCTCTCTGGAGCTCCCTTGCGCATCAAGGAGATGTCTACTCGGCGTCCTTTGCGGCCGTACCTCACATCATCAATGCACTGGCTTCCGCGCCGGCTACGGCCTCATCCACCTATTTTCAGTTTCCTGCTTGGGTGGAGATTTGCCGGAAGAACCAGGACATGCCTGTTCCGCCGGAGCTGGAGACCGCTTATTTCTCGGCTTTGGCACGGTTGCCAGGCTTGGTTGCGGCTGCGGCGCAGCGACCGTGGGACGCAGAGTTTACCGCCTGCGCTCTGTCGGCCATTGCTGCCGTAAAGGGCAGTCACAGAGTTGCTGAGGCAACAATGGAGCTGACACCCGAGACTGCCGGAAGTTTTCTGGAGTGGCTCTCTGAGCAGTAAAGCGGGGCTGACCACTCACCCATGGACTCCCCACGCAAGCACCGTTCGTCGGTTGTTTGAACGATCCTGATCAAAGGCAAAGCGGAACGGTTGCATTCGCCTATCCGGCTCACGATGGGCGCGAGGCGCCCGATCCATCATGAAAGAAGACGTCCTTTGCAAGATCGATGGCGACGTGTGGAGCATCCATGGCGGCTGACTCGCAGGAAGGGCGTCCATTTCAATTCATTCAAGCCGACCCCGCATCCTGGCGTCGGCCACGTGCCTGCGCTACGCTGGCACGCGTCCGCCACCCCGCTGCGGGGCGGCTTGAATCAGGCGTTAGGCATCACATGACGACCCTTGTCCATGTCGCCGTTCCTCGTGTGCCCACTCTGGTTGCCGGAGCGCTGGGCTTGATCACCTCGATGGCCTTCTACCAGTTCCTCGCGGCATCACGGGCTTCTACGGGAACCTCTGAAGGCACTCAACTGGGCGTTGCCGTCGCGATGATCTTCGCCCTCTGCTCAGTCCTGCTGCTTCTGTACGGGCTTGTAGCACCTTCACATCGTGTTTCGATCGACGCGACTCGGCTTTACGTCGATGATCGCGGCCTCCACCGACAGTCGAAAGTCATCCCGTTCATCGAGATTGAGGAGTTGGTCTTTACCCAGGTGGAGTCATACGATGGGGACGTTCGCTCGCAGTTCACAATCGTTGTCAAGAGCGACGAGCGGATAGTCGTTCGCGAGTATCGGCAGAGCGATTCCGAGAAGCTGATCGCTGCTTTAAGAACCCATGCCCCAAGCCTGAGCGTCAAGAGGTTGGGGTGACGCCTGACCAATCCCTGAGGCGGCGCGGTCTGCACGGTGACGCCCAACTCCTCGTCTATGGACTCCCTATGCAAGTACCGTTCGTCGGTTGCTTGAACGAGCCTGATCATCGGCAAAGCGGAACGGTTGCATTCGCCTGTCCGGCTTTTCGATGGGCACGCAACAGCGTAGGGCGGGCTCGATCCCGCCATGATCGGAGCTGCCGCCCTGCGGCATGAAACATGCGCGAGGTGGTATCGTCGTTCTGCTTTTCGGCGGGCTGGAGCCCGCCCTGCGCGTCCTTCGAATTCCCTGGCGTGGCTCAACGCACGAGATCCATGGTCATGAAAACAATGCTTCTGCTGTCCGCCGCATTGCTCGCCTCATGCGGAGGCGACAGCGCGCATCCGGCGATGGAAGCCGCACAAGCTCCGGCGCATGCCAAGCCCGCGCCGCCGCCGCTTCCGCCTCTGCCCGGCTCGGATGTCCAACCGATTCCGGAGGCGCGGGCGCTGGAGGCGGCAAGGCGCATGGGCCCGGGGGACTGCAGCGATCTGCAGAAAATCCAGGGGCTGCCGATGAAGAGAGAATTCGGTCTCGATCCGTACTACGACCGGATCATGGTGCATGCGGATGCCTACGCGCCGTGCCTGCTGCGGGCGACCTCGGACACGACCGCAACCGATGTGGTGGTGTCCTATCCGGGCGTTTCGATCGAGACCGTCGGCGATCTGGCGTTTGTCCTGCTCGTGCGCGGCGGCAAGGTCGAATGGGGCGACTGCACGCCGATCGAGATACGCGAGAAACAGAAACACAAGGGCGCGGCCGCCTTCTACGCGTGGCTGAAGCAGCCCGGAACGCGCGAACAGTGGCACGACTGTCTCGTCCGCAAACATGGCGGCTGAGGATTCGGTCATCGACGCATCGAACGACGCTCGCGCTACGGACGAATCCCGCGAAGCCATCGTGACGGCGCTGTTCGCAAGGGAAGCGCCGCTGTATTCCCTGCTCTGGTGGGCCGATCCGGACGCCGACATCATCAACGCCCACAGCTTCATCATCGACGGCCACGACTCGATCCCGGTCTTCACCTCGGAATCGGAAGCGAGGGAGCAGCTTGCGGGAAGCGGTTACGAACAGGATCTGGTGGCGATCGCCCCGGGCCTGCTGGCGGTCATTCTCCAGGGCAAGGATCATGCGGTGCTGAACCCGGGCGGGCCGCATCCGATTCGATTCAGGACCCGCATTCTCGCGTCGTTCGCGCGCGTGCCTGGCGAATGACCGTTCAGGCCCTCGTGGACTGCGGCTTCAGGCCGAAGCGCAAGCTCTCCCGTCGAGTGGACACTTCACAAGCAGAGATTCCGGTGCGGTGGTTTCGGTGCTCGATCGGCGTCATGCCGTCGAGGATGCGCTCGACGGCGTCGTGGGCCATGTCGTGCGGGATGACCCGCTGCTTGGGGCCGTCGATGGACATCGGCGGCTCGTCCGCGCGGCAGATGTCCATCCGGTCGTCTTCGCGGGGTTCCCGGCGAAGATCAGCCGCATGGCTCGCTTGCCGCGGGTGTGCGGCCTCGAGGGTCCGCCTGTTGTCGGACCGGTCAACCTTTCCGCCTCGCGTGCGTTGACGACCCATCGGGTCGGTGGAGCGGGACATGGATCTGCGCGCAGTGAGCGGAACGATCGGGATGGTGATCTGCCTGCTGGCGGCCGGCTGCGCGCGTCCGGAGACGGGGCGCGCCGCGACGGTCGGGGCGCAGGCGCCGCCTGCGATGTCGGCATCGCTGCCGAGCGCCACGCAGCGCGCGCGCGGGCAGCCGCCGACGGTGCTGCGCGCGGGGCCGGAGGTCGAGTGGATCGCGCGCTTGGGCGGGGCCTCGGATCAGGCCAGCGAGGAAGTCGCGCGTGCGATCGATTTCGATGGTCACGGCAGCGTGTTCGTGGTCGGCAGCATGGGGCCGGGTGCGGCGCTGTCGGCGTCGAGCCTGGACAGCGCGCCGGCCGTCGATGGCGCCGGCGGCACCGATGCCTTCGTCGCGGTGTTCGATGCCGGCGGTGCGCTGCGTTGGGTGCAGCGGGTCGGCGGTGCGGGCGAGGACTACGCCTTCGACGTGGTCGCCGACGGCCGCGACGGCGCCTGGGTGTGCGGTACGTTCACCGGCACCGCGTGGTTCGGTGCGCAGCGGTTGATCGCCCAGGGCGACGGTGCCAACGGGTTCGCGTTCCACATCACCGCAACGGGCACGATCGATCGCGCACTGCACGTGGGGCCGTCGTCGGGCGTGATCCCCGGCGAATGCGCGGTGGATGCGCAGGGCCGGTTGTACGTGAGCGGTGGCTACAGCGGCGAGGTCGCCATCGGCGGGATGCCGCTGCCGGCGCCGGCGGTCGGGCAGACCGCCGGCTTCGTCGCCGCCTATGCCGCGGACGGCACGCTGCGTTGGGTGCAGAGTGTGCGGGCCTCGGCGAGCGCGGCCTGGCGCGGGCTGGCGATCGCCGGCGACGGTTCCGGCGATGTCCTCGGCATCGGCCAGTTCCGCGGCACTCTGGGCATCGGTGCGCAGACCCTGCAGTCCGCGTCGATCGATGCGCCGGCGAGCTGGATCGCGCGTTTCGGCGACGACGGCACGCCGCGTTGGGCGCTGTCGCCCGGCGGTGAATCCTACGGTCGCGGCATCCGTGTCGACGGGGCGGCGATGGCGATCGCCGGCAGTTTCCGCGGTGCGCTCGACTGGCCGGGTGGGTCGCGCGTCGTGGCGGCGGGCGGGCAGGATCTGTATGTCGCGCGACTGGATGCGAACGGCGCGCCGCTGTGGACGCGGGCGCTCGGCGGCATGGCCGACGAAGAAGGCGCGGAGGTCGCGCTCGATGGCGCCGGTCACGTGTACCTGGGCGCGTCGTTCGCCGGCGAGATCGAGATCGGCGGCGTCGCGCTGCGCAGCGCGGGCGCGCGCGATCTGCTGATCGCGCGGCTCGATCGCAACGGCACGCCCGTCGAAGGGCGCGCGATCGGCGGCACCGGCGACGATGTCGCGTATGCGCTGGAGGTGTCGGCGGGCGGTTGGATCGGCTACGCCGGTTTCGGCCGTGGCACGACCGGCGACGGCGTGCGCACGCTGGCGACGACGGGCACGCACGATGCGCTGTTCGGCGCGCTGGGCTCGGTGGCGCCGGCCTCGACCCCGCAAAGCGCGGTCTCGACCGCGGTGACCATTCCGCAGCGCGGCGGCGGCAGTCTCGCCGCGCGCATGTTCGCGCCGGCGGTCGCGGGGGCGCGCGTCCCGGCGCTGAGTCTGCTGCCCGGTGGCGGTGCGCCGATCGACAGCGTGTTCTGGGCTGCGGAAGGCTTGGCCGCGCGTGGTTATGTCGTCATCGTCACCCAGCCGTCGAGCGGCGGCAGTCTGTCCGCGTATCACACCGCGGCGATCAGCGGCATCGATTATCTGCGCTCGAGCGCGAACCCCTACGCCGCGATGACCGACGGCGAACGGATCGGCGTCGCCGGCTGGTCGCTGGGCGCGCGCGCCCTGTCGCGCACCCAGCAGGAAGACACCCGGGTCGATGCGCTGGTGGCCTGGGACAATCTGGCGGTGATCGAAAGCGGCGATGTCGGCTCGCCCAACTGTCAGGGCACCGTGCCGACCTCGCGCCGCACGCCGCGGGTGCCGGCGATGGGTCAGGCGTCGGACTACTGCGGCCCACCGGGCGAAACCGTCGAGGACAAGAAATACGCCTATGCATGGTGGCGATCCAACGCGCAACCGGCGATGCAGATCGTGCTCGCCGGCGCCGATCATTTCGTCTGGAGCAGCACTTCGGCCGGCAGCCAGCGTCAGGCCGATGCGCTGTACTACACGCTCGCTTGGTTCGATCGCTGGCTGAAGAACGACCCGACCGCGCGCGGACGCCTGCTCGCGCGCACGGTCAACGGCCGCGGCGTGGGCACAGTGCTGAGCGGTCGCTTCCGCTCCGCGGCGGGCTTCGATGGTGTGGAATGCGCGGATCTGCGGACGGGGTGTCCGTGAACACGTCCGCCGCAGTTGTTTGGCCTACGCCTGTCCGAGCATCCGCACGATGCTCGCCGCCGCGTCGCGGCCTTCCTTCACCGCGGTGACGACGAGGTCGGCGCCGCGGACGCCGTCGCCGCCGGCGAAGATCTTGGGGTTCGCGGTCTGGTACGGGTACACGGGATTGGCAGCGTCGAAGCGCGCCGGGTGATGCGGCGGCGGTGCGGGCGTGATCCGGATGCGGCCGTCGTCGTGCAGGGCGATGCCGTGCGCCGACAACCATGCGGGCGGGTCGGGCTGGAAGCCGAAGGCGATGATGACGATGTCGGCGTCGAGTTCGGTTTCGCTGCCGGGCACCTGTTCCGGGCGGCGGCGGCCGCGGGCGTCGGGTTCGCCGAGGCGGGTTTCGGCGATGCGCACCGCGCGCACCTGGCCGTGGCCGTCGTCGAGCAGCGCCAGCGGCGCGCGTTGGAACAGGAACTGCACGCCTTCCTCGCGCGCGTTGGCGACTTCGCGCGCGGAGCCGGGCATGCTGGCCTCGTCGCGCCGGTACACGCAACTGACCTGCGCGGCGCCGAGACGTACCGCGCTGCGCACGCAGTCCATGCCGGTGTCGCCGCCGCCGAGCACGACCACGCGCTTGCCGCGCAGGTCGGGCAGGGCGACCTGATCTTCCCAGCCGGCGATCGGGCGGCCGCTCACGTCGTCCTCGCCGATGACGATGCGACCGTTCTGCACCAGGAACGGCAGCGCCGGCAGCACGTGGCGCAGATCCTGTCCGGGCAGGCCGCCGTCGGTGTAGCGATAGCTGCCGAGGCCGAGGAACACCGCATCGAACTCGGCGAGCAACGCATCGATCGTGAGGTCGCGGCCGATCTCGACGCCGAGCCGGAATTCGACGCCCATGCCTTCGAGCACGCGGCGACGTTCGGCGATGACCGATTTTTCGAGCTTGAAGCTGGGGATGCCGAACTGGAGCAGGCCGCCGATCTGTTCGTAGCGGTCGAAGACCACCGCCTGCACGCCGGCGCGCGCGAGCTTGTCGGCGCAGGCGAGGCCCGCGGGACCCGCGCCGATCACGGCGACGCGATGGCCGGTGGCCGGCGCATGCGAGAGATCCGGCGTCCAGCCTTCGGCGAACGCGCGATCGACGATGTATTTCTCGACCGCGCCGATGGTGACTGCGCCGAATCCGTCGTTGAGCGTGCAGGCGCCTTCGCACAGCCGGTCCTGCGGGCAGACGCGGCCGCAGATTTCCGGCAGCGGATTGGTTTCGTGACACAGCGCCGCGGCCTCGTGCACGCGGCCTTCGCGCGCGAGTTCCAGCCATTGCGGGATGAAGTTGTGCAGCGGGCAGCCCCAACTGCAGTAGGGATTGCCGCAGTCGAGACAGCGCGCGGATTGCTTCTTCGCTTCGGCTTCGTCGAAGCGGCCGTAGAGTTCGTGCCAGTCGCCCTGCCGGCGCAATTCCAGCGGCACCCGTTCGGGCATCTGCCGCTGCGATTGCAGGAAGGCCTGCGGCGTCTTCTTGCTCATGCCATCGCCTCCGCCGCCCGCTCTGCCGAGTCGTTGGATTCCAGATCACGCAGCCCTGTCTGGTGAAAAGCCCCCTTGGTAAGGGGGCGCGCCGAAGGCGCGGGGATCGGAGATGCGAAGCGGGGCCCGGGATTCGCGCAGCGAATCCTGGGACGGCCCGTGCGAAGCTCGGGCTGTGCGCGCGCCGAAGGCGCGGGGATCGGAGATGCGAAGCGGGGCCCGGGATTCGCGCAGCGAATCTTGGGATGGGCATTTCGTGCGAAGCATGAAATGCTCATGCCGCCCTCCTGAGCGTCTCGCCCAGCGCCTCGATGCTCACCGCCTTGGGCTTCACCAGCCAGAACTTGCCGAGGTAGTCGCGGAAGTTGTCGATCAGGCCCTGCGTGTGCGCGCTGCCGGTGAAACGCACGTGGCGTTCGAGCAGGTCGAGCAGGTGCGAGCGGTGGTGCTCGAAGCCCTCGGCGTTGATGCGCAGGATATCGATCAGCTCGTGGTTGTAGCGATCGACGAAATCGCGATCGCGATCGAGCACGTAGGCCATGCCGCCGGTGAAGCCGGCGCCGAAGTTCAGGCCGGTGCGGCCGAGCACGGTCACGACCCCGCCGGTCATGTACTCGCAGCAGTGATCGCCGGCGCCCTCGACCACCGCCAGCGCGCCTGAATTGCGCACCGCGAAGCGTTCGCCGGCGCGGCCGGCGGCGAACAGCTCGCCGCCGGTGGCGCCGTACAGGCAGGTGTTGCCGAGGATCGCCGACTCGTGCGCGACGTAGCGCGCGACCCGTGGCGGGCGGATCACGATGCGACCGCCGGCCATGCCCTTGCCGACGTAGTCGTTGGCCGCGCCTTCCAGCTCCAGGTGCAGGCCGTCGGCGAGGAAGGCGCCGAAGCTCTGCCCGGCGGTGCCCTCGAAATGCAGATCGATCGGCGCCTCGCGCATGCCGTGGTTGCCGTGTCGACGTGCGATGCGCCCGGACAGACGCGCGCCGATGCTGCGGTCGGTGTTGCGGATCGGGTAATGCCGCGGAGGTGCGTCGGCGTTGCCGCGCTTGTGCGCGATCGCCTCGGCCAGATCGGCGTCGAGTTGGGCGGCGAGTCCGCCCGGGGCCGGCTGCACTGCGCGCGGCCCGCAGTGCGCAGGCCCGACGAGACCCTCGCGGGCGAGCAGCGGCGAGAGATCGATCAGCCGATGCTGCGGCAACGTGCCTTCGATCTGGCGCAGCAGATCGGTGCGGCCGACGATCTCCTCCAGACTGCGTGCGCCGAGCTGCGCCAGATACCCGCGCACCTCCTCGGCGACGCCGCGGAAGAAGTTCTCGGCGCGCTCGGGCAGGCCGGTGAAGTGTTCCGCTCGCAGCTTGTCGTCCTGGGTGGCGACGCCGGTGGCGCAGTTGTTGAGGTGACAGATGCGCAGGTACTTGCAGCCGAGCGCGATCATCGGCGCGGTGCCGAAACCGAAACTCTCCGCGCCGAGCAGCGCGGCCTTGATCACGTCAAGTCCGGTCTTCATGCCGCCGTCGGCCTGCACGATCACGCGCTCGCGAAGACCATTCGCCATCAGCGATTGCCGCGCTTCCGACAGGCCCAGCTCCCAGGGCGTGCCGGCGTAGCGGATCGAGGAGATCGGGCTGGCGCCGGTGCCGCCGTCGTGGCCGGAGATGGTGATCAGATCGGCGCCGGCCTTGGCCACGCCGGAAGCGATCGTGCCCACACCGGCATGCGCGACCAGCTTCACCGAGATCAGCGCCTCGGGGTTCATCTGCTTCAGGTCGTAGATCAGCTGGGCGAGGTCTTCGATGGAGTAGATGTCGTGGTGAGGCGGGGGCGAGATGAGGGTGACGCCGGGCACGCTGTAGCGCAGGCGGGCGATGAGCGGGGTGACCTTGGCGCCGGGGAGCT
>JBIJAD010000246.1:0-6092 GCA_044345955.1 Lysobacteraceae bacterium | reverse complement strand
GCGGCGCGGCGCGGCCGCTGCTGATCGCCGAGGTCGATCCCGAACTGCCGTGGATCGAGAACGGCGCGACCGTGGAGGCCGGCTTCTTCGACATCGTGGTGACGCCACCGGGGCCGTACCCGAAGCTGTTCGCGCTGCCGCGCCAGCCGGTGGTCGATGCCGAATACGCGATCGGTTTCTACGCCAGCGCGCTGGTGCGCGACGGCGGCACGCTGCAGATCGGGATCGGTGCGCTGGCCGATGCGCTTTGCCATGCGCTGGTGCTGCGCCATACCGACAACGCCGCGTATCTGCGGGTGATGCGTGCGCTGGACCCGCAGATCGAACGGCATCCGGCGGTGCTGGCCGAAGGCGGGCTGGGGCCGTTCGAGATCGGACTGTACGGCTGCAGCGAAATGATCAACGAGGGCTTCCGCCGGCTGGTGCAGACCGGCGTACTGCGGCGCCGGGTGGTGGACGACGAGGCACTGATGCGGCGGATCGGCGACGGCAGCGCCAGCGATGCCGACCGCGAGCGGGTCGCGCGCGAGGGCGAGTTCCTGCACGGCGCGTTCTATCTGGGCTCGCACGAGTTCTACGACTGGCTGCGCCATCTCGACGACGACGCCCGTCAGGGCATCGGCATGCGCCGGGTCAGCGAGGTCAACGAGCTGTACGGCGGGCGCGAATCGCTCGAACGCGT
This sequence comes from Lysobacteraceae bacterium, assembly GCA_044345955.1. Classification (GTDB taxonomy): domain Bacteria; phylum Pseudomonadota; class Gammaproteobacteria; order Xanthomonadales; family Xanthomonadaceae; genus Lysobacter_I. The sequence continues at coordinate 5,410 of JBIJAD010000246.1, read as the reverse complement.
GCAGCGCCACGACTCGCGCTTCTTCAACACCTGCATGATGGCCACCGCGCTGGGCGCGGCGGTGTCCGATGGTCTTGCGGACGGCCGGGTGGTGTCGGGTGTGGGCGGCCAGTACAACTTCGTGGCGATGGCGCATGCGCTGCAGGGCGCGCGTTCGGTGCTGATGCTGCGCGCGACCCGCGAGGAGCCGGGGCGGCCGCCGATCTCCAGCGTGATCTGGAACTACGGCCACCTCACCATTCCGCGCCACCTGCGCGACCTCTACGTCACCGAATACGGGATCGCCGACGTGCGCACCGCCTGCGACGAGGACTGCATCGCGGCGATGCTGGGGATCGCCGATGCCCGCTTCCGGCCAGCGCTGATCGCGACCGCGCGCGACTGCGGCAAGCTGGATCCGCCGAAGGCGACCGCAGGCGCGGACAACACGCCGGAACGGCTGCGTGCGACGCTGGCGCCGTTCCGCGCCGACGGCACCCTGCCCGATTACCCGCTGGGCAGCGACTTCACACCGGTGGAGGAGCGGCTGGTGAAGGCGTTGGTCTGGCTGAAGGGCGAGACCGCGACCCGGCCCGGCCGGCTGCGCGCGATCCTGCGCGCACTGACCGGCCCGGCCGCGACCGCGCCCGGGCATCGCGACGCGCTGGCACGGATGGGCTACGCGCAGCCCGCCGGTTTCGGCGAGAAGCTCTACGCGAAACTGCTGGCGCTGGCGCTGCGCGAGACCGGGCCGGATTGAACTTCGGCGCGGGCGAACGACGAATCAAACGCTTGCGTCGATTGCTGCCCCATTTGTTCCCTGCGGACGCGTGGAGCCGGCGGGCTGCGTCTGCCTAGACTGGAACCCCGCCCCCGCGAGCCATCCCGCCATGCGTCGCATCGCCTTCGCTCCGCTGCTCGGTCTGAGCCTGTTCGCCACCGCGTCGGCACCGGCCCACGATCTGGTGCCCGCCTCCTGGTGCTACGGCGGCACCCGTCAGGTGCTGCTCGACGTGACTTTCTACAATCGCGATCTGTTGAACTACAAGAACACCCATCCTCTAGTGGACTTGGCCACCGGTCAGCCCTCTCCCAACAACACCAAGTGCGGGATCGTCGACGACGACTGGCACTGGGCGACGCAAATGATGCTGGAGGGACTACCTGCCGGCGCCGGCCAGCGAACGGCCACCAGCACCGGCGTCACCGCCGCCGCCGGCCAGGTCATCGCCGTGGTGGTGACCGAGGACTACAACGCGCCCGATCACCACACGCGATACAGCTTCGTGGACGGCCTGCGCGTGCAGTATCTGGAGTGCCGCTTCCCCCAGAACACCGCGAAGTGATCTTTGCGCGGCAGCAGCGACGCACACCTCACACCAGCGCGCTGCGCCGGGTGTAGGCGAGCACCGCATCCAGCCGCGCCTGCAGGGTTTCGCGCGAGGCGGGTTCCAGCGTGCAGTGTCCGAGCACGAAATACGCCGAGCGCAGCACATCGCGCCAGCGCGGGTTGTTCGGCAGCTTCGACAGCGACAGATAACGCTCCATCGCCCGCGCGCGCAGGCGGCCGTCGTCCACCGTGACCCGCCAGACCCGGCTTTTCTCGGCCAGTTCCAGCCGGCTGCTGCCGGTGCTGCGTTCCCAGGCTTCGACCACGGCGAGCATCAGCTCGACCAGGGCACGACGGAAATCCTCGCGCATGCCGGCGGTGGTCGGAGCGGCGACGTCGGCGTCGGCGACAGTCGCGTTCCCGACGGTGTCCGCGCCTTGCGCGATCGACACGGCATCGCGGGCGGGCCCGGGCGGCTGCAGACACAGCAGCAGCAGTCCGTCCCCATGCGGCCATTGCGACAGCCGCGCCTCCAGCGCACGACCCTCGCGGATGCGCAGAGGCAGGGTCTGGGCCGCACTGTCTTCCATGCGCTCCAGCGCTGCGACCAGCGTGTCGTGGTCCGGTTCGGCCAGATGATCGACCAGCGCCTGTCCCTGCGACGGCTCGGCGCCGAGCGCCGCACAGGCGGCGCGGTTCGCGGCCAGCACATGGCCTTCGGCATCGAGCAGACAGACCGCATCCTCGCGGCTGTCGAACAGCGCCTGCAGCAGGCCGCGATCCTCGGCCAGCGCATCGGCCTCGCGGCGCCAGTGCGCCAGCATCTGCTCCTGGCGCACCCGATGCGCTTCCTCGCGCAGACGCTCGCGCTGCCGCTGCCGCTGCTGGTACAGCCACACCGCCAGCGCGACCGCGATCGCCAGCGCCGCGATCAGCCCCAGCACCAGCGTGCGCTGACGCAGTTCGGCGTCGCGCAGATGCTTGTCGGCCTCCAGCGCGGCGATCCTGCGATCGCGCTCGGCGGTCTCGAACCGGGTGCGCTGCCAGCCCAGTTCGCGATCGTGGCGCGCGCGGGCCTGGGCCAGGCCTTCCGCATGCGCGCGACGCAGGGTGTCGAGCGCGGTCGCGCGGTCGCCACCGGCTTCCTGCACCGCCGCCAGCTCCTCCAGCAATGCGGGGCGGTCGAGATCGCCCGCGGGCGCGTCGGCCAGCGCCGCGTCCAGACGCGCGGTCGCCGCCGCGCGTTCGCCCGAACGCCGCTCCACCCGCGCCGCCTGCAACTGCAGCGACGACGGCAGCGGCAGACGGTGCGCGGTCGCCAATGCGGTCGCGGCCGCGACATGCCGGCGTGCGGCAGGCAGATCCTCCAGCGCCAGCGCGGCCCGCGCCATCCCGCCGTGGACGCGCAGTTCGTAAGCGCGGTTGCCCTGTTCGCGGAACGCCTGCAGCGCCTGCGCCTGCCAGCGCAACGCCTACGCCGGGTCACCGGTATCCAGCGCGAGTTCGGCCATGCTCTCCAGGACGTGCGCGGCTTCGCTGGGCTCGCCCCCGGCGCGCATCGCGGCCAGTGCCTCGCGATAGAAGCGCATCGCCTCGTCCGGTTCGCGCAGATCGCGATACACGTCGGCGATGTTGTTGAGGGTGGCGCCATCGGCCGCGCCGGCGGCGCGCTGCAGCGCCAGACTGCGGGTCAGCGCGCGCAGTGCGCCCCGGTAGTCGCCGAGCCGGCGCAGGGCGGTGCCGATGTTCTTGAGATCGCGCGCGACCGCGGCCCGGTCCTCGCGCGCCTCGGCCAGCGACAGCGCGCACTCGAAGCGCGACAAGGCTTCGGGGATGCGTTCGCGACGATAGTCCAGCACACCTTCACGGCGCACCCACTCGTAACGCAGCGCGTCGTCGCCGCGATCGGCGACCGCGATGCCGACGCATCCGAGCGCGGCCTCGGCGGTGGCGAAATCGCCGGCCCGCGTCTGCGTCTGAGCCAGGGCGAGCAGGGCCCCGGGCGTCGCCGCATCGAAGCGGCGCCGGCATTCGGCCGGATCGGGCAGGCCCGCGCGATCGATGCGACTGCACTGCGGAGGATCGGCGGCGATCGCGGTCGCGATGCCCAGCATGACGCCGATCGCGCAACTCGTGCGGACGAAGGCGAGGACACGCAGACGTGCAGGTCGGGCCGTTTCTCCTCTCGCCTTGCACTCGTCTCGCGCCACGCCACGCTCCTTTCGGCCACCGACCCGATGTCCGGCCCGGCAGCATGCCAGCCGGATGGCAACGAGGCATGTGCTGCGCGTCGCACTGCGTCGGCACGCGCAGAACGAACGCGGCCCCCGGTTCGCACCGGGGGCCGCGGGTCTCATGCCTTCGGCGAAGTCGGGATCATTTCACCCGCACGAGATAGCGCAAGGTGTTGGTGGTGCCCATGAACATGTCGCTGCCGGGCGGCAGATTGAGCCAGAAATTGATGTTCTGGAAATCCTCGTCGTCCTGATGCACCCGGCCGGTCGCCAGTGCGTAGGGCCCGGGCAGATGCTGGGAGGCGAAGACGCCGTAGCGCATGCCGAGGGTGGGGAAAGTGCTCATCGTGCCGGCGCTGGTGTTGCCGCCGCGGAAGTGGCACGTGGGGGTCAACCAGTTGCGGTCGAGAACATTGACGCTCGGGAACACGCCGCCGCCCGAGTTGTTGCCGTTGGCGCCGCCCTGGTTGTCGTGCTGACGCCAGGCGCGGGTCGAACCCGGCGGGCAGAAAACGCCCATGTTCTGTACCGCATAGTTGTACTTGCTGCCGGTCTGCGGCAGCGGGCGGAACAGCAGCGACATTTCGTTGGGCAGGCGACAGTAACGCCAGGTGGTGTTGCGGCCCGAGGCGGTGGCGCCGATCCAGCCGGCACGGCTGTTGTTGTTGCGGTTGTCCTCGTCGTCCATGTGGATGAAGGTGTAGCCGTAGGGCGCCGGGCAGGCGTTCAGTTCCGGAATCACGCCGATGCTGCTGATGTGGTTGTACAGCCACAGCCACCACTCGCCCGGGAGCCGGGCGGTACCGCCGCCGACCGGTACGTAATTGCCTTCGGCGTCGGGGGCGCAGGGGCCGTCCAGACCGATCGCCAGGCAGTAGAGGGTGGCGATGTTCTCGCCTTCCTGAGCGATCACGGTCGCGGGGTCGAAGTCCGAACTGCTCGGATAGCGCGCATCCAGGTCCTGCAGGTAATCGATGAACATCCGCACCGCCGGGGGCAGTTCGGCTTCGGCGATCTGCTGTGCCTGTTGATCGGGCGGGGTCTCGTATTCGGAATTCTCGGCCAGGGCGGCGCCGGACAGCGGCAGGGTCAGGGCCAGGGCGCAGGCCAGCGGGGCGAGGCGGCGGGGAAGGCGTCGTGCGATGTGCATGGGAAGTCTCCAATCGGGATGTCGGGTCGGAAGGTCGGCTTCGCGATCGCGCCCGGACCGGGCGCGCCGCCCGGAAGCCGGTCGGGCGGAAGCGGTCGGCCCGTCGCGCGGCAGCGCGGGGCCGTCGGCGGCGCCGGGGCGTCGCCGTGGAAGGCAGGCATCGAAGAAGGCGGCGGCGGGTTCAGGCCCCGCTGCGCGGGGCGCGTCTCACGCCATGACCGACACCGGCGGCGGCGGACGCGGATGCGCGACGGCGCGGCAGCAGGTGGCCGGACCGGCTGCGGACGGGGATGCGGATGCGGACATTCGGAGGAACCTCGGCAGGGCACCGGATGCGGCGCGATGGGAGGACCGTAGGCACGGCAAGGCCCGCCGGACAGTGCGATGCCGGGAAGGAATCCGGAGAAACGTGAACCCGGTTACGAAGAATCAATGACTTGCGCGTTTTATTTGCCCGTCTTCTGCCCTGGGAAACGATGGCGGACCCTATCCGCGGCTCCCTAGACTGGCCCCCGTTCTTCCCGCCCGTACTTCTGAGGAGTCTCTCCATGCGCTGTTCGCTTCCGATCGGCATGCTGTTCCTGGGCCTCGCTCTGGCCCCTGCCGCCCACGCCCACGACGGCCAACCCCAGGCCTGGTGCGCCGACCCCCAGGCCCAGCCCCAGATCCTTGCCCAGTTCTCGTTCAGCCCGACCGCGCTCAACAACTTCCGGCTGT
>JBIJAD010000452.1:0-2890 GCA_044345955.1 Lysobacteraceae bacterium | reverse complement strand
GTCGATCCTGGCCCAGGCGGCCGCCGAAAAGGTCTGCCCCGAAGACCTGTGGGGCAACGAGATCCCGGCCCATCCCGGCGACAGTTGCGGCGTGGTCGATCAATGGCATTACGCCAATCTGATGGCCTTCCGCTACTGCACAGGGCTCACCCCGAACGTGCCGCTGGAAGACCGGGCCATGCCCTTCGTGAGCGGCCCGACCGACTTCAACAACCTCCAGACCCATCACGCGGAGTACCGTTTCAGCGACGGCAAACTCAACGGCAGTTGCGTGGTCTGCCGCGTGCCGGACGGCGCGCCGCCGCCGTCCGGCGGCAACTGAGGTCGCGACGACCGAGCGCGCGGGGACCGAGAGCGCGGATCACACCAGCGCGCTGCGCCGGGTGAACGCCAGCACCGTATCGATCCGCCGCTGCAGATCGTCGCGCATCTGCGGATCGAGCCGCGACTCGCCGAGCACGAAATAGGCGGTGCGTACCACGTCGCGCCAGCGCGGGTTCTGCGGGAGACGGGCGACGTTGAGATAACGCTCCAGCGCGCGCGTGCGCAGACGCCCGTCGTCGATGTGCACGCGCCACAGCTTGCTGCGCTCGGCCAGCTCGATCCGGTTGAGCCCGCTGCCGCGCTCCCAGGCGTCCAGCGTCGCCAGCATCAGCTCGACCAGGGCCTGGCGGAAATCGGCGCGCGCTTCCTTCGCCACGCCCGGCATCGGCGGCGGCACCGGCACCGCTGCCGGTTCGTGCGTTGCGGCGGTCTGGCGATGCGGGCGCAGGTTCATCAGCACCAGACCGTCGCCCTGCTCCCACTGGCCGAGTTCGACCTGCAGCGCAGCATCGCGACCGCGCAGCACGAGCGTCTGCCGATCGGCGTCGTCCATGCGCTCCAGCGCCGCCGCCAGGGTCCCTGCGTCCTCGTCCGCCAGCGCCGCCGGCAGATGGCGGCCGACCAGACCTTCGGCTTCTACCGGCAGCAGGGCGCGCGCCGCGCGATTGGCGGCCAGCACCAGCCCTTCGGTGTCGAGCAGACAGACCGCATCGACGCGGGTGTCGAGCAGGCACTGCAGCAGGCTGCGATCCTCCGCCAGCGCTTCGGCTTCGCGGCGGTAGTGCGCCAGGGCCTGTTCGTGACGCGCCTCCTGCGCCGCGGCGGCGAGGCGATGGCGGTGTTGGCGACGCTGCAGCAGCAGCCACAACCCGAGCAGCGCGGTCAGCGCCGAACCGGCGAGCGCCCACAGCAACAAGGTGCGCTGGCGCAGCGCGGCTTCGCGTCGCTGGTTCTCGTGTTCGAGGCCCGCGATCGTGCGCTCGCGCTCGGCGGCCTCGAAGCGCGAACGCAGCCAGCCCAGTTGCCTGTCGTAGCGCGCCCGCGCCAGCGCCAGCGCCACCTCGCGCGCCTCGCGCAGGCTCGCGAGCGCGGCGACGCGATCGCCCAACGCTTCCTGCGCGTTCGCCAACTCCTCCAGCAGCGATGCGCGATCGGCGTCGCTCGGCGGCAGCGCGTCCAGCGCCGCGCCCAGACGCGCCTGCGCCGCGGCAGGCCGCCCCTGCAACCGCTCGACCCGGGCCGCCTGCAACTGCAGTGCGGCCGGCACCGGCATCCCGCGGCTTTCCGCGAGAGCGAGCCCGGCACCGCTGTGACCGGCTGCGGCCGAGAGCTCGCCCCGCGCGAGCGCCGCGCGCGCCAGGCCGGCGTACACCCGCAACTGATAGGGCACATTGCCGGCCTTGCGATAGTCCTGCAGCGCAGTCTGCAGCCGACGTTCGGCCTGCGCGGCATCGCCGCCGTCCAGCGCCATCACGCTCATGCTCTCCAGCACGTGGGCCGCTTCGACCGCATCGCCCTTGGCGCGGAATGCGGCGTGCGCCTCCTCGTAGTAACCCTGCGCTTCCGTGCGCTCGCCCTGTTCCCGGTACAGATCCGCAAGATTGTGCAGCACCGCGCCGGTCTCGCCGCCGGTCGCGCGCAGGATGCGGAGACTGTCGGTGAGCGCGCGCAACGCACCGGGATGATCGCCGAGCCGGCGCAGCGCGGTGCCGATGTTCTTCAGATCGCGCGCGGCCGCGGTCCGATCTTCGCGCGCCTCGGCCAGCGACAGCGCGCACTCGAACTCCGCCAGCGCCTCGGGGATGCGCTCGCGCCGGTAATCGAGGATGCCGCGCCGACGCACCAGCTCGTAGCGCGACAGCGCATCGCCGTTCGCGCCGAGGACCGCGTCGGCGCAGTCCAGCGCCTGCCCGGCTTCGTCGAAACGACCGGCGGCGATCCGCGCCTCGGCGTACGCGAACAGCGCGTTCGCCGCAGCCGCCGGCGGCGATGCGGGCACCGCGCTGCCGGTGCGGCGCACACAGACCGCGGCATCCGGCAGGGTGCGCGACGCGTCCGACGCGGCGCAGGCGACCCCGCTCGCCGACATCGCGGCCGAAGGCGAGATCGCGAGCGCCGCGCAGACGACCGCGAGCAGGGGGACGGGACAGGCGCGCACCCCTGCGAGTGTACCCGATGCCCCATCGGGCAAGCCGCGCTCGGCCTCAGGGGCGACAGAACACCGACGCGACCGCGGTGGTGGTGCCGACGCTGTTGGTGAGTCTGACCGTCACCTGGACGGAGAATCCGGCCAACGGACCGCAGACGTTGCTGTAGGTCGCACCGCTCGCGCTCGCGCTGGAATAACCGCCCGACCATGCGATCGTCGCCGGCGCCTGCGAGTTGTAGTACACCGTGCAGGAACCGCCGCCCGATCCCGAGCAGATCAGACTTTCGACGCTCGGCGGCAACGCGATGTAGAGCAGACGATTCGGCGAACCCGGGCCTGCATCGACGACCACGTTCGGCGTCGCGGCACCGAGGATCGCCGCCCCGACCTGGGCCGGCGTCGCGCCGGGATGATCGG